>JABHXC010000039.1 GCA_018657475.1 Candidatus Woesearchaeota archaeon | reverse complement strand
TTCTTTAGTTTCTTTACAACAAAATTAGTAAAATTGTTTATTTTTAGATTAAGTTGTGTAAAGAATTGCTGAAATTTGTTTAAAAATTTTGCCTCCATAATAATAGAGAAAAAAAAGAGGTATAAAAAAACTTCGTTTTTTTGACTTGAAAAATAGGTGATTTTCCAAATATTAAAAGATTTATAAAATTTTTAAAATAAAAAAAATAAAAAAAACTTCGTCTTTGAAGTAAGTTATTCCTGTTTGCCAGATTCTAACAAAACTTTTAAATAAAAATTGCTACCAATAAGTAAAAAATGAGTAGGAAAATTTCTCAAGGGATTACAGAGGAATTACTCCCAATATTCCGAGCTGAAGAAGATAGAACTACCCCTACATCTCAAGTTCTTGAACAATATGATGCGGTTTTTATAGATACGTCGTATATCCATTGCCTTACTCCCCCTGACATTAATCTTACAGGATTAATTGCTAAGGCATATGCTACTAGATTCTCCAAAGAACTTCTGGACCCAATTAGAAAAGCAGAGATAAGAAGTGCTTACCTAAAAGAGATTGCTGCAGAGCCAAGAGTAACAATAATTTCTGAAGTGATTAACGAGCTCAGGGGACTTGAAGATCATGTCAGAGTAAATCTCCCTAGTAAAAGAAAGAAATGGGAGAATAGAGTTGTTTTTAGAGATGGTGGTCGAGGAGCAAGAAAGCGCAGAAAGAAAAAAGCAGAAAAAGCAATTAAGAAAAAACAGAGAGCAACACAAATAGTATCACCAGTTGAGGGTTGTTTTAACCGCCTCTATGCCAATATTCAAGGAATAAGTGAAAGCATTCACCTATATGAAGGTGAAAGATTATCATTACCTCGCGCAATTGCTGGCCCTTCAGAAACAGACTATAGGTTAGTAGAAGCAGCCCTTGGATTTGCTGGAGAAGAAAAAAAAGCATGTATCTTATCTAATGACCAAGATCATCCCATTATTCTAGGAGCGGCTTTGGATGAAAGAATCAACAGCGATCTTTGTAATAGAGTTGTAGTGTACCGATGTCTCACTCCAGATATATTATTGAAGGCCCATGCAGAATTGCGATACATTGCTTGGAAAGCAGTTCAACCTAAAAGAAAAAAAGAAAAAAATAACTAAATTAAAATTATTTAGGAGTTTCTTCAGCTGCTGCTGGAGCGTCTAAAGGTGCAGAACCAGCTTTAGTAACTTTAAGATTAACTTGTCTGATGATTTTTGTGATTCTTTCACCACAGACTGTTTTTCTTACATGTAACCCGCCACGTTTTTTCTTATTCCTATCTTTGCCAGAAAATCCAACACTTTTACCAATAAAAACACGTTTTCGTGGTGCTTGAATTCCTTTTCTCATAGGAAATCCACACTTATCTGAACCGCCAGTAACCAAAAATTCGTATCCAGGCATGCCCATTTCATCACCTTTAACAGTATCTCCAATGATTTTGTTATGTAAAGCGTCTGCTTCAGGACTTTTAATTTCTTTTTGAACGGTTTTACCGTCTTTCATACCAATTACAACTTTATAATCTGCCATTTTTTCGTTATTCTCCCCCGAGGCTAAAGAGTTTTCTTTTAACTCGCCTTAATAGTGCCTCAGCTACTGTGTATTTTGTTGATTGGTTTATAAAGTTATTGGGAAATTCCTAATTCTTCTCTGATAAGATCCTCAACTATAGCACTCATCTTACAATTATGTTTTTTACAATAAGAACGGAATATTCTCATTAGGTCCATGTCAATAGTAAAATTTACTCTTTCTTTATAGCTAACTTTAGACAATTGTCCGGTACGATCAAACTCTTCTAGTGCTTCTAGTAAGTCTTGATTCTTTGTTACTAAATCATTTATTCTTTTCTCTGACAACATTGTACAATAACCTCATTATTTTTAGTGGATTAGTAATGTTTTTTTGAGCAATGATTTTCATAGTTCTTAATAGTTGGTTACGATCGAACTGTTTTTTGTTTTCATCAAAATAAAAAATTACAACTAAAAGTGCAGTTCTTTTATTTCCATCGACAAAAACATGATCAATCAGCAAACTCCTTGTTAGGTAACTGAGCTCATAAAGCCAGTTTTTCTTTGTTTTTGCAATACTTAGAGCAAAATCTAAGCTACTTTCATTCCTAGTTATACCTTGTTCTCCTAATTGCTTATTAAATGCAATAATGTCTTTTTTTGTGAGCTTTGTATACACATTAGTGTGTATGAATAAGTATTTTATAAAGTTATTGGTT
>JABHXC010000038.1 GCA_018657475.1 Candidatus Woesearchaeota archaeon | reverse complement strand
ATTAAAAATCTCTGCATTCTTAGTTTTATTAGGAATTCCTTCTTACTTTGCTATTGAGATATTTTATGAGAAAAAATATGTCACATTACGAAGAAATGTACGTGCCTGGTTTGCACACCGTTATCACAAATTACCATTATCATTATCAGTATTTAAAAAAGTAATAAAATATGTGGGTGAACCAAATAATAGGACAGAGTTTTTGGCAATGAATGCCCATTTAGGGGCGTTTACTCAACGATTATTAAAAGGAAAAAGAAAGTTTAAATCTATACATGTTGTACATCAGTCAGCATTACATTTAAAATATTTGAAAGAGAGTATATCATTAGATAAAGTACATCTACACAAAGTGCGTACACTTAAAATTCCAGAAATTGGAAAAGTAAACAAAGTTGTAGATTTTAACACAATTGGTTATGTTAAAGATATATCAAAATTCTTAGGTCAGCTTAACAAAGTGTTAGTAAAACGAGGAAAGTTCTGTTTTTACATTAAAAGTAATTTCTTAAACGTTGCACCAAACTCGGTGACTCTTGATGATAAGAAAAAAATAGTTAAGTTGTTTAAAGATGCTGGATTTGAAATTAATTATAAAAGAAAAAGTCGTATTTACAAAACTGAATTGTATTTGTATGGTTATAAAAAGTAATTTTTTTTAGATATTGAAAGATATATATTTTCATATAAATCCGTGATTACAAAATAACTATGGATATTTTGTGGACCCCTAATTTTTATGGGAAATGTGATTTTGGAGTTAATTTAAACAGAGATTTTGCAAGAGAAATGATTGAAGCAAAAGTATCAAATGAAAAACAAAGTATGATGAATGAAGTAGCTAATGGAAAATTAAGAGTATTTGGAAAAACTTGGTTAAACCCATACCAGTTTCATGAAAATTCTTGTTTTTTATCTCAAATTTATCTTGGAGAGAATGGAGTTTGGTTAGCTACTGATAGACAAAATATAGAAAGCTTGCTAGTAGAAAGTAAACTTGAAAAAGCAATTGAGTACAGTTCACATAATGTAGATAGACCTGCACAGGCTTACACTTTGATGGTGTTATTTGGTACATGGGTAGAGTATGCAGATGCGTTTAAAGAAGCTTAAAGATGATCTAATAACTTTATCTTTTCTTACCAGTAATGATAATGTTTTGCCACAATATTCCTCGACGACGATCAATATCCACAGAGAAACCCGCTTTATAGAACATTTGTTTTAACTTTTTATCATCTTTCATCCAGCTGACATTTGAAATAAAGAAAAAGAAATTGTCAAAGTCAACAAAAATGATCTTACCATTCTTTTTTACTTGTGAAGCTAAATCTTTCAAAATCCTGTTTGGGTTCTGCATATAAGAAAGCATGCCAACAGAAATTAAATGGTCTGCTTTTTGGGACAGTTTTAATGAAAATTTGTTCAAATGATTATGATGATGAACTTGGACATGTTTATGTGAAGACGTTCTTTTCTTAGTGATTTTTATTTTATGTTCACTAAAATCGGTAGCTATTACTTTACCCCTTGGTAAGACAGAAATAGCTAATCTTTTAGTTAACGTACCTACCGAACAACCATACTCTAAAACAGTCTTACCTTTAAGAGAACCTAATTTTTTAAGAATTTTTTTTCTAACACCAAGAGGAAAAGTTAAAATTTCACCCAAAACTAAGAAAATAGCAATGAACTCGTTAACTTTTCTAATAGCTTTTTGATCATAAAGCATTTCAACCAAGAAATAAATTGGAAGTGCAAGTACTAAGAAAATTGAAGCAAAACCTATAACTGAAAAAGCTGCCCCTCCCTGAAATCTTAACCAATTAATAATTAATGATAAAAACAATGCAACGATTAAAACTGGTCCTATAGTAGGGAATGGTGCTTTGAACGGTCTTTCTAAATCTGGCTGTTTCTTTCTTAATATTGGAACTGTAAACAAAACTAAACTAATTACTAACAAACTAATAATTACATAAACAAGATAGACTGTTTGATAAGGGTCACGCCAGCCGACAGTATAACCTCTAAAAAGAATCCAAGAGAAAAATAAAACTGCTAAGGTTTGGAAAATAATTGCTTTATAGGGTGATTTATGTTTATGATGTGGAGTTACAAAATTTTTTGGAAACAACCTGTCACTTGCCATTGCTTGAATTAAACGAGAACCAGTAATTGGCCATGCTGCGACAGAACCAATAATTACCAAATACATACCAAAGACAACTATCTGTTGCCCAATAGCTCCCATTGTGTTAAAAGCCTGAACAGCAAAAGGACGTAAATTTGTTGAATAATCATGAAAACTAACAGTTCCTAAAGAACTGAAAACATACAAAGCCATAATCGCACCACAAATTATAACAGCTTTAAACAAAACTTTGTGCAACGTTTTTTTATCTTTTGCTTCATTAGAAAGATAAGCGATAGTTTCAAAACCGAAAAAAGCTTCAGTAATAAACAAAACAGAGATTCCAAGGTAAACTAACATAGTACCTCCTTGCTGAGGAAAGAAAGGTTTCAAAAATTCAAAATTAAAAGAAGTTGCAAATGTGCCTTGAAACAGTGCAGGGAAATCAATAAATGAAGGAACAATCATTAAAGTAACAACTATCACTGTAATAATACCAAACGCAACTAACATTGTTACACCGGCATCAACACCTCGATAGGCCATAAAGTTAAGAACTAAAACCCAAATAACAACAAAAACGGCTTGAAGCATAAAATGATATGGATCTCTACCTGGTACAAAATATTGTGCAGCGGCAATAACACCTAACGCCATCCCAAAATTTCCGGCAACCCAAGTTAACCAACCGGCAATAAAAGCAATAAACCTCCCATAAGCTTGTTTACAATATTCATAAGTTCCACCAGAACTAGGATGCATAGTTATTAACTCACCAACATAAAACATGACTAACATTGCAATTACAAATACTAGAATCCAAGCTAGGATCGCTGCTGGCCCAGAGAATATAACACTTAAACCAGGAAGATAAAATAAAGAACTTCCCAAAATGGCGTTAATTAAAATGAATAAAAGAATTTTATTACTAATTAGTTTTTTACTAGTTGATTTTTTAGTATCATGGTGGACTAATTTCTTTGTTTTTTTAGAAGATAAGTTCCATTTCACCATTTGATTGTTATTATTTTAACATTTATAAAAGTTCTTTCTACTTCTCAAGGTTAGAAAAGTATAAATATCTATGATTTTTTTGATATTTTATGCAATATGGATTATACCCATTATGGATTTTAATTGTTCTACCTATTTTTTTAGTGTGGAGCATTGTATGGAAAGGTTTCGCATTATGGCATTCTAGTAGAAACAAACAAGTAGTATGGTTTGTGATTTTATTATTAGTAAACACATTAGGAATTTTAGAGATTATTTATTTGCTTGTGGGAAGAAGAGATAAAAACAAAAAGCCTGTTGTTGAGAAAAAAGTTAGTAAAAGTAAAAAGGTTAAAAAGAAGTAACTTTAAACCCAACCCATAAATTCTGCATACAACTGTTGTTTAACACATTCATAATTGTCTTTCTGAGACAAGTGAACTGCTTCTGAGATGGTTACTTTACCTTTTACTGAAAGATGTTTTTCTAATTCTGTTATTATGTTCATATTAAAAAGAAGGAGTGATTCTATTAAATACTTTTGGAGTTATAAGGCTTCATCCGGAATAACACTTTTTTGTATACTGGCGCCAATTGAGGCGCATTTTGTGAGCAGGGCACGGCACCTTAGATTTTACTCACTATATTCGTAAAATGTGCCTCCTTTGGCACTGCTCACAAAATCCACGCGCCGTGCTCCAGTATACAAATCTATTCTATTCCGGATGAAGCCGAGTTATAAAGTAAATTCTTTTATTTCTATCTTACCCTTTGTAGCTTTAATAGCATAATCTTTTCTATCACTTAATCTAGCCAACTTATTCACGATTTCTGGAAGAATTATTTTGTCCCCTCTTAACTGAATACTAGCTATAACCTCTTGGGCAACACCATTATCTATAGCTAATTCTTTCATTACTTCTTTAGCAGCAGTTTGTTTTTGTTTTGAAACAATAGCAGAAGTTTTATCATACAAAAACTTTGCAATTGCATCAGGAACATTAATAGTAGAAACTGCAGAAATACCTTGCAAACCAGGAGAAAGATTAACTTCTATTACTACAGGGCCAACAGGGCCTTGTAGAATATCAACACCACAAATGTCTACACCTAACGCTTTTGCTGTATCTAACGCAATATTAATTGTTTGCCGATCTAATTGTACTGCTTCAGGCATACCGCCTGAATGAGTATTTGATCTTAATTCACCATCTTTTGCTTGTCTTTTCATTGCAGCTACGACTTTTTCTCCCACAACTAACGCCCTAATATCACTACCACCCGTCTCAATATATTCTTGAATAATAAACGGTTGATTTAATGCTCCTAGAGCATCTAACATTGAAGCTGCAGAAGCTAAAGAGTCAGCAAACATAACCCCTTTTCCCTGTGTTCCTTCAGGGAATTTCATCACAATTGGATAATTGACTCTTTCAAGTAAATCTTTTGCTGCTTCAACAGTTGAAGATAAATAAGTTTTTGGCATAGGAACATGATGTTGTTCTAATGCTAAATGGGTAAGAAGTTTATTATGAATTACGGTAAATGATTGTTCAGGCATAGGAAGAAAAGGAATTTTATTTTTTAAAACTGCAGTGATTGCTCTTAACAATGGAGCATAACGGAATGATCCTTTAACAAAAACACAGTCGTAATATGGAAATGGTTCTCCTTCATACAAAACTCCGCCGTTTTTACCTAAAGTAACTTCAATATTTCTTAACTGGATCATATCAACTGAATCAAAATATTTTTCCATAGATTCTGCAGTCATTTTAGAACTCTTACTTCCTAAAGAAATAATTGCAGCTTTCATTTTTTTACCTCTTTTAATGGATCAATAAGAAATTGACCTTTCTTTAAAATTGGTTGGCCGATTAATACAGGATAAGTCATATGACTTCTATCTGCAACCGTAAATTCATCTTCAATCTCAATATTTTTAAGTTGGATAACCGCTTTAATTACTGGTCGTTCTTTTGTACCGGAAGCGGATTTAATGATTTTAGAAGTTATTACTGGGCCTAGATTTAGTTTATCTACCAGGGCTTTATCAATGGAAGAAGATGTTGCTCCAGTATCTATTCTTGCTGTTACTTCTAGTTTTCCCACCAAAATAGACTCAGTTAAGCCTAACACAACCCTCTCTTGCATAAGGTGTTGGTTTTTACAGGTTTTATAAGATTTTTGATAGTGTTAGCAAAAGGTTTTTAAAGCGCTTGTTGATTTTTTAATTTATGCCCTGGTGGTGTAGCCCGGACTATCATACCGCCCTTTCGAGATATCGAAAATCCGAAATTTTCGGAACCTTTCAATTCCGTAGAAAGGCGGTGACTCGGGTTCAAATCCCGGCCGGGGCATTTCTTATTTATATTTGGTGACTACTTTCCACGATCATCATTTAAAATGGTCTACAAGCTTTTATTTTTATTGTCACCAAGTTGTTTCTTCAGAAATTTATACTCTTTAAGATAAAGTTCAATAGTTGGCTTTACATCTTTATTCTGATCATACTCTTGTAATGTAAGATAATATTCTAACCTGTTCTTAAAGTTAATATTTACTGGAGGCAACCTATGTTTAATTAAAATATTATTCAAAAGAATCCTTCCTACTCTGCCATTACCATCTGCAAAAGGATGTATGTTCTCAAACTGGTTATGTACTACAGCACCTAAAACCAATGCTGGATATTTCTTTTTGTTGTTTTCATACCACTCTACTAGTTCCTTAAGAAGATGATTTACACGAGAATAAGGTGCACCTTCATGCACAATCTTTCCTTTACTATCCATAATAACAACATCTTCGCCTTTCTTCCTAAACTTTCCAGCAAACGATTTTGAATTTCTAAACACAGTATGATGAATTTTTTTTACTAACTCTAAAGATAAATGTTCTTTTGTTCCTCGTATAAAGCGAATAGCTTCATCCACACCAAAAGCCTCAGCAATATCTTCTTTTGATTTGTCTGGCCATTTATCTTGTTCTAACAATACCTCCACTTCTTTTTGATTCAGTTTACTTCCTTCTATTGCGTTAGTGTTATATGTAAATATTTTAGAAAACTTCTTCCAGTCACTTTCTGAAAGATGTTCAATTTTGAGAGGCATGTTATTCTCAAGATCTTTTATTTCTTTTAGTTCTTCTTTACTTAATTCAAAATGAAGTGGATCTTTTATGATGGAATACTTATGGATTTCTTCTAAGATTAATTTTTCAGATATTTTCTTTCTTTCTTCTAATTTAGTTCTGGTTAGATCTTGACCAAGATATTTTCTAAACTTGTGGACTTTCTTACCTTCTCTATAAGAGTGTGCTAAGTAATATTTTACACCCTTTCCATAATCTCTCTTTTCAATATGCATAAATTAATAATTGGGGTGACTACATATTTAAATCTTTCCAAAGATTTGTCTACAACTCCTACTTTTGGTGGTCACCTAGCAAAATGGCTTATTTACTCAATACTCATCAATTGAATAGGGATGAAGAGTAGAAGACACGCGCATGGCTGGGGCATTTCTTATTTAGTAACAACTTAGGGACTTAATTGTTTATTTACCACAAGACACACTGGACATGTGCCAGTAGCGCTTATATACAAGTATTCTCTTTTAAGTTGTTATGAATAATAAGTTGATAGTTTTTGAAGATAAGCTGATTTGAAGAGTTTGGCATAATGATGAATGGTTTTATTCAGTGAATGATATTGTAGCGGTTTTAACAGAAAGTAAAGATGAAATGGCCTATTGGAGGAAGTTAAAACAAAGAGAGCCCCAACTTGTGACATTTTGTCACGGTTTGAAACTTCAAGCAAAGGATGGTGGCAACATAGCAAAGATTACTCGTAAGGAATTGGAAAAACAAACAGGGAAGTCAGTTATTTCCAAAAAGAATTATTTGCACTTAACTAAAAAGAAACGTTCTAACAAGTTAGAGAAGAGGTGACCACTTTTCTCGTTGCTTGATTGTTGAGTGTAATCAATTTAAACTTTAGAAAAAATTAGATATTTTCTCAACACAATATTTATAACCAATTAAACACTTCTTAACACTTAAAAAGAGGCTGTGATGAAGAAAACAACTATAGAGAGAATTCTGAATATAATAATTGTTCTTAGTATTGTTGGGTTATTAGTGTCAATTTACTTATTGTATACTCATATTGCTCCACCAACTGAAGGGTCAATATGTGACATTTCTTCTACAGTTTCATGTTCAATTGTTAACTCTAGTGTATTTGCAAAATTGCTTGGAGTTCCAGTATCGTTATTTGGTGCAATCTGGTTTGTTTTTTTAGGATTAATTTCTTGGAAAGCAAAAAGACAAAAGAAACTCATACAAGGGTTATTACCATGGAATATTTTAGGAATGTTATTTGTTATTTATCTTATTATTGCAGAAATACTTCTTAAAGCGGTTTGCTTATTTTGTACGGCAGTACATATAATTACTTTAATTACATTTATACTTTCTATTATTTTATACAAACAACTTTCTAAAAAAGATAAGAAAAAATGGTTTAAGATATTCAAAAAATGGATTGTTTGGATAGTTATCATTAATTTAATTCCCCTAATTATTTTTAACGTTGCTGGCGGAGAAAAAAAAGACCATAGTGAATTAGCACAATGTATCACAGATAAAGGTGTTAATATGTACGGCTCTTTCAGATGTGGGGTTTGTGCAAAAACTAGAGCAATGTTTGGAGATTCATTTGAACACATTAACGAAATTGAATGTCATCCACAAGGAGAAAATCCTCAAACTGAATTATGTTTATCAAAAAATATTGAAGGAACACCAACATGGATCTTAGAACCCAATGGTGTAGAAGAAAAGCGGTTCACTGGTTTTTTATCTATTGAAGAGTTAGCTGAATTTTCAGGCTGTAATTTAGAATGATACCAGAAGGATTAACTATTGGAATTATTGTGGGGGCGGCATTATTAGATAGTATCAATCCTTGTGTATTTGGAGTATTAATTTTTCTTTGTGCTTTTATGATTAGAGTGTTTAAAAGTCCAGGTAGAATGTTAGTTGGAGGATTAATTTATACAGCCGTTGTGTACATTAGTTATTTTCTTATTGGACTGGGATTCTTGAAATTTACTGTATCATTCGGATTCTCGGTGGCAGTGTATTGGGTGGCTGCGATTATTGCTATCGCTGCAGGATTATTAGAGATTAAAGATTATTTCTGGTATGGAAAAGGATTTTCATTACAAATGATTCCTGGTGCAGCAAAAGGAATTAAGATATTTACAGAAAAAATTGAAAAGTTACATAAGAAAAATGGTTATTTGAGTTACATTGCAGCAGGATTGTTAGGAATATTTGTAGTATTAGTTGAATTACCTTGTACAGGTGCGCCATATTTAGCAATTTTAGCAATTCTGGGACAGGGGAATTATGGTCAAGGTATTCCTTTACTTTTATTGTACAATCTGATATTTATCTTACCACTATTTGTAATAATTGGATTAGCTTACTTTGGAAAATCTTCCAGAAGACTGGAAAAATGGCGTCTTAAACATCGCGGGACAATGAGATTAGCAGTAGGATTATTTTTGATAGCTCTTGGAGCATACATGATTTTTACAATTGTATGAGGTGGAAAATGGCAAAGAAGAAAGTTGTTAAGAAAAAAACTGTTAAAAAAAAAGCAGTTAAAAAGAAAACTGTAAAAAAAGAAAAAAATAAAGTAATAAAAGACAGGGATACTACATGTGAGTTTTGTTAATTCTTAACCCTAAACCAATCTTTAAATT
Organism: Candidatus Woesearchaeota archaeon; assembly: GCA_018657475.1. Taxonomy (GTDB): domain Archaea; phylum Nanobdellota; class Nanobdellia; order Woesearchaeales; family GW2011-AR9; genus JABHXC01. Next base: position 6,281 of record JABHXC010000038.1, on the reverse strand, counting down.
TTCTAGGAAATCCTTGCAGTGACAGTAGTGCTAATGGAGCTGCCCAATTAGCTGATCTTTCTACAAAGTCCCAGAAAGGGTCTCCTGCAATCGGTCTTAACAAAGCTGTCCATAAGCCCCATGCTACTGCCCAAGCTAACACTATTCTTAAAGGATAGAATAACGCTATCAAAGCAACAATAACATCCATAACACCTATTAAAGGTAATAGAGTCGCACCAAGACTTTCTGACATCCCTATAGCAGTAAAATAAGAAAGCCATGATTGTTTCACTTGTAAAGCAAAAACACCATGACCAAGAAAACTGCCAAAGATTCCTATACGAAGAATCCATTCTGTTTTAGTTATTTTTTTCAAATCCATGTTTCACCTCAAATCTTGTAAAAATGCTTCTAAATGTAAAATGTTTTTCTTTCTTTTTAATCTCATCCAAAGTAAAGCTGTAAGCACAGAAGATAATAATGCTATCCCTATACCTGATAAGAAGAAATTAATTAATCCTAATGGAAAATCACTAGCTAAACTTGGAGATATTAAAAAAGCAGTAATTAATGGTAAAAACAAACCCACAATAACAGAACTTACAATAACATCTGCAGACAAATTGTGTACTTCGAATTTTATAACTAAATAAGTGATTTCAAAAATAATTCCAACAATAACAAAAGTTAATACTTTTTTCCAGCCTACTGCGCCGATATCTGTTACTGTAAAAGTTAATAATGAAACTGTTAAAAAAAATAAAGTGGCAATTCCTGTTTTCTTAGTAATGTAAAGAAGAAAGTTTACTCCAGCAATAAACAAAAATATAGATGATAAAAATAATGCGAATGGAGATAATATAGAACTAAACAAATATACTAATAAAGAGACAAAACCTGAAATAAAGAGTGTAAACATTAAGTCTCTAAACGAAATCCAGCGAATGTGTTCGTGCGCAATCATCTTTTTACCTCAATGACCCCTTTAACTTTTGGTTTGGCTAATTTCTTCCCAGATAACTGTGCTTTTAACACAGGAAGAGTATGTTTAATCTCAGTCAATCGTTCTTCATACTTAATTGATTTTATCTTAAATGAAGCTACACTTATTTTTTTCTTAATAAAACAAATTGTTTGTAACTCTTTCATCATCTTTTTGAATTTCTTAGCTTCTTCTTCCAACTTTTTAATCTTCTTCTTTAAGAGACGTTTCTTTATCCGTTTTCTAAGTGGAATACTAATCGAAACTAATAAAACAAGCCCAATAAGAAGTTTCCACCAATGTTTTTCAAAAAATTTCTTACTAAGTTCGGCAAGAGCATTAACTCTGGATTCTTCTGCTAAAGTTTCTTCAAAAAGTGTTTGTGCTTGTTTTAATTCTAAAGTTACTTCATTATATCTTGCTTCAAATAAAGCTGTTTGAGCTAAATTTTTATGATTGATTGATTCAGTTAGGTTAAGAAGTTTATTCTCTTCATTAGTTAATTTTAATGAAAATAGATCAATTTGATCTTGTTGTTCAACAGTTAACACAGCTAAATACTTAATCAAAGCCACTGCTTTCATTGTTTCAGTATATTCTTTTTGTGCAAATAATTTATTTGCTTCATCCAATACATCTTCTGCAAATTCAATACTTACATTCATTTCAGTTATGATGGCGAGTTGTTCAGGAATGCTTGTTAAAGCTAATTCAGCATCTGTAAATGTATAATCTACTGAAGAATCAAACTCAAAACCATCAGGTGCTAGATCAACAGTACTCAATGCTCCCGTTAAAGAATTACCATTACCTGCAACAAACAATAATGCTATTGCTAAAAAAATAAGCACAGTACTACTTAGATAAGTTTTTAGATTAGTCATTTTTTCTTTCTACGTTTTTTTCTTACTCTCAATTTTAGTGCAGATTCTTCTTGTTCAATTTCTGCAAGACGTTCTTTATGCATTTGATAATTGTCACTAAACTTTTTACGTTGCATCTTTCCCTTAACTAGATATGCTTTCTGATCTTTTTTAATTAATTGTTGAACTTCTTTTTTCTCTTTATGAAGATGTTTTAACTCAGTAGTTGTTTTTAATAAAACTGATCTTTTATTCCTAAGTTTTGCTCTAAGATGTTGAATTTTAATTAGTCTTTGTTCATACTGTTCTTTATAGCGTTTATATTGTGCAGCAGAGATTGTACCAGCTTTTATGTACCTTGTCTGAGCTTCTTCAAGCAAACCATAGATTGTTTCTTCTTCTTTTGTTAAATTCTTGATTCTTTGACCTAGAATTAATACTCTTGACCAATGATATCCCAGATAAAGGAATGCAAGAAGAGCTGCTAAACTAAGTAAGATTGCCCACCACCAGTCTATTGTAAATTTAACTAAATTTACTTTACCTTTTGTTTCTAACAAGTAAGTTAGTTGAGCGTTCTTTGCTCGTTCTAGTGCTGTTTCGTAATCACCTCTACTGAATGCTAATAAAGCCAAGTCAAGTGCTTCTTGAGTTTGAGGGGTGTCTAACCATTTTTCTGATGCTGCAGCGAGATCTTTTTGTAATTGTTGCAAGATATCATCTGCAGCAAATGATTGTTGATGCGCTAGTTGAATTTCATTCAATAACTGTTGTGCACCTTCAATGTCTCCATTTTCTAAAGCTTCTTCTGCTTCTATAAGTTTATTGTCAATAATTTCTGTAAAGAAGTCTGATTCTCTCATCTCTGCGATTAGTCTTGAGGAAAGATCAAAATCTTTTTCAACATCTCCAGTATCTAAAGTTCCAACTTTTAAGATGAAATTTCTAACTTCAGTTATTTTTATTCTTGAAATTTCTCTACCAACAGAATTTAAATTTACACGCCAGTAAGAGATAGTAGCAGTTAAAGTATATTCGTCTTCTGTAAGATAACTTGGTACAGTAATCTCTGCAGTAAATTCTTGTGAAGTAAGATATTCAATTTTGTTCAATACATTAGGAGTAATAGTAACTTGATCTGAAAGGAATCCTTCTAATGTTAAAGTAACATCGTCCATTTCTGTATTTTCTTCTAGATTAGTGATAATTATTGGGAATGTTTCTGTTGTTCCTCGTAATACCCTAACAATCTGTTCAGTAGTTATTGTTTCTGTTGGTAAAGCTGCACCGCCACCAGAACCTGATCCGCCGCCACCACCGGAAACACCGCCAGATACCACAGTAGTAGTTGGAGCTCCTAAAACAGCTGCTTGTTCTTCCACGGTTACAGTTACACTATCTGAAAAGATTAGGCTTAAATTGCCTAAATCAGAACTTGAACCATTCACACCAGTTGCATTAGCTAAAAAGATATAATCTCCAGCAGTTTCATCACTTGGGATAGTAACTTCAACATTTATTTCTTCAGAATTGCCTGAAAGAAGTTCACTATAGGTCGCGTTCCTTGCACCAAACGTTACATTCCAATCATTAGGGAAATCAAAGAAGAAGGTTACATTTGAAGCATTTCCTTCACCAATATTCTCTAATGTTGCTATAAAAGCTACAGCAGTATCTCCTTGTGTTACCGTTTTGGTTTCATCACTTGGAGTTGTAATTGTAGCTGTTAAAATAGGTTGACCAGGAGCTACTGCAATAGTTCCAGTTGTTGTTAAAGAAGTCTGGCCAGTAGTGGTATCATTGATACTGATGTTTAGTGTTATTGTTTTTAATCCAGATGTAGGGGCTGTGTCACTCACTCCTATAACTGTTGAAGTACCTGCAGCTAGAGAGAAGTTTTCTGTCTGATTGTAAAGTGTAGCATTTGAATCCGAAGTGATATTAAAATTGAATGGGAAATCTCCAGTATTACTAATAGTAAGATTGCCTAAAGTTACATTCGCACCGGAAGTTGCAGAAATGGTGGTAAACGTTGAAGGTGTCCTTGTCCAAGTGTTATCATATCCCACAACAATATTTTGCACGTTACTAGTGTCAGAATTCCCTGCAGTATCATTAGCCCATAAACTTAGGTTATATGTTCCTGCATCAGAAGCATTGAATGTTCCATGATACAATCCTGAAGAGCCGTTTAATGTTAATGAAAGATTAGTATAAGTACTTTCGTTACTTAACTTTCTTTGCAATATCACATTGTGAATATCAGTGAGATTATCTGTGACATTAGCACTTACAGTAACATTTACTTTAGGATCTAGTTCTGCTGAAGAGCTTGGTGAAGTAGTTAAACTAATAAATAAAGGATTGCCAGTATCAACCGTAAAAGTTCTAGTTTCACTAGTATTTGAATTATCAGAACTATCGTTACAAGTGACGTTCCAATCGTAGTTCCCTTGGTTGAAACTTGAAACAGTAAATTCGGTTGCAGTGCCGTTTGTAACGGCGGAGTTAGTTGCATTGATCGTACCATTGATTAAGATTGAACAATCTAATAATCCTACTAAGTCATCGGTTGCGGTGAAATTAAATGTTACACTAGAGCTAGAAGTGTTGTAAGTATCGGCAGGAGAATTTAGAGTGACAGTTGGACTGGTAATATCACTCACATTAAAGCTATCTGTTCCGGTTTGTGCATTATTGCTAGTATCATTGGCTTGCCAAGTAACATTGTATTGGCCAACTCCTAATGAAGTATTGGTAAAAGTTAAATTGTAGTTACTGCTAATATTTTCAACTGTTTGTATTAAAATAGTTCCGTTTGGCAGAGTAACATTTGCTGTTACTGTATCAACAGCAAGGTTATCAAACACTGTTGCAAGACATTGAGTTTGTTGTCCTACAGATAAATTTGAAGGTGTACAACCAAGAATTGTAATGACAGGGGCAGTGCTGTCAGAAATGGTGAAATTGGTTGTTTCAGAGTTATTAATATTGTTTAAAGTATCATTAGCAATGAATGTGACATTAAAGTTTCCTGCTGTGTTTGTAGTAGTAAAAGTAGAATTGTATTTGTTCCCAGCTGTGTTTAAAAGTGTTAACTGTTCAATAGTTCCGTTGGTTAAAGTGACATTAGCTAAAACAGAACTTATTGGGCTAGCATCAGTTAAGTTTGCTGCAATTTCTACTTCTGCCAGTAAGTTAAAACTAGTACTTACCACAGGGATTAAAGCAAACAAGGATGGGTTTGTTGAATCTATAACCGTTGTACCTAACTCAGTCAGATTAGTATTGCCTGATTGATCCATTACAGTAAAGTTTAGAGTATAATTACCATCTGGCAGATCTCCCGGAATCGAATAATTTACAGGAAGATCAGCAGCAGAATTTAAAGTAACATTAGCAGTTTCATTTACTAAGGCATTACTAGGATTGTATAACAAGAAACTTAAGTTGATTGGATACTCATTAGAGGTAAAAGTTACGCTAACATTTTCTACATTACCATTATTATAAACTGGAACGGCAGGGGTGCTATTGACACTGGTGATAGATGGGTTTGTTGAATCAATTACAATTGTACCAAGAGAAGTGAGATTGGAGTTACCACTTAGATCTGTAACAGTAAAATTCAAACTATAATTACCATCTGGCAGATCACCCGGAATGGAATAATTTAAAGGAAGATCAGCAGCAGAATTTAAAGTAACATTAGTGGTTTCATTTACTAAGCTACTACTTGAGTTGTATAATAAGAAGCTTAATGTTACAGGATATTCATTAGAAGTGAAAGTTACACTAACATTTTCAACAGTTCCATCATTATAAACTGGGACAGCAGGGGTACTATTTACACTGGTAATGGATGGAATCGTGACATCATTTACAGTAAAGTTTGTTGTGTTTGTTTGGATATTATTACTACTATCATTAGCTTGCCAAGTTAAGTTATATTGGCCAGGGATACTTGTAGTAGTAAAAGTGAAATTGTAATTACTGCCAATATTTTCCACTGTTGGAGATTCTATCGTTCCATTTGGGAGGGTTACACTAACATTAACAGTATCAACTCCGATATCGTCAATTACTGTAGAGTTACATTCGACTGATTGAGAGATATTAGCCGGGTTAGGTTGACAGCTGACTATACTAATACTTAGAGAGTTAACATCATTTACAGTGAAGTTAGTTATTTCTGTGGTGTTAAAGTTATTACTAGAGTCGTTAGCGATGAAAGTAACATTGTAAGTTCCTATCAGTGCTGGGGCTGTGAATGAAACATTGAATTTATCATCATGCGTTGTTGCATTGCTTAGAGTTAATTGGTTAATTGTGCCATTTGGATAACTGACATTAGCTAGGACAGTACTTACTCCGAATGTGTCAGTCACATTAGCTGCAATTTCAATTATGTTGGAAATATTGTAAACAGAGTTTTCGGTAGGAATTAAGTTAGT
>JABHXC010000037.1 GCA_018657475.1 Candidatus Woesearchaeota archaeon | reverse complement strand
TTATAAATATGTTAGGAGTTTATGAACGCTCACATGTTGAACCAGAAATGATTCTTTTAGGCCTAACAGATCCAAATAAAGATATGCTTATGGATGTTCTAAAACATAAAATTGATCCAAACACAAACAAATCTGATTCAAAATATGTTATAACATCACCAACAATAAAATATTTATCAGAAATTAATGAAGCGTATCAAGAAGATCTATTTGAAAGAAAAATTAATTGATTTTTTTCACTAATAACCTATGATCATCTTCACCAGCTGATTCAAAACCATGTTTTTCAATCCAATATTGTTGAGCTCCTGTTTCGTCATCAGCAATTAAACTAAGAACAGGAATTCCAGCTTCTCTTGCTGAGGGCTCAAAATGAAGAAAAAGTTCAGTACCAATTCTCTGAGATGAATATTCTGGGTTAATGTAAAGCATATCTACCGAACCTTCAGTGCCATCATTATTTACTCTAAACAACAAACCAGGTACTGATACAAAGGGAGGATGAATTACGTCTTTTCCAACATAACTTCCATCATTATCAAATATTCTTACCTCTAAAACAGAGTAATCATCATATTCATTTGTTGTAACTAAAGTTTTGGCAGAATCTATTTCTGGATGCCTAAAACCACTTAGTTTTTCATTTAAAAAATCAGCATAGTTATTTAACATTTTATAAATAATCAATCGAGAACCAGAATTTAAACATCAACCATTTCAATTTCAATATTAAGATTTTCTGGGATAGGTACACGCATAACAAGACGCAATGTCCGTTCATCTGCACCTAAATCAATTAATCTTTTGTGGATACGCATTTCATAACGTTCCCAAGAAGCTTTTCCTTCTCCGTCAGGAGATTTTCTTGTAGTTACTTTAAGTTTCTTTGTAGGTAAAGGAATCGGCCCTCTTAAGTTAACTCCAGTCTTGTCAGCAATCTCTTTAATACTAGAACAAATCTGGTTGACTTTACTAATGTCCGTACTTGCTAATTTTATTCTTGCTCTTTGTGCCATTTATTTACCCACAATAAAACCAAGTTTTACTGTGTTCTCTCTTCGGGGAGTGGGTTATTTATAAAGTTATTGCTTTTGAGTAATTATCAACAAATTAGAAAGAAAAAAAGAAAAGAAAAAATAATGAGCCTATTTAGCGCTCAAGTCTTTTTTTACAATGTCAATACACATTCCTGCTGCAACAGTAGTTCCAGAATCACGAATTGCAAACCTAGACATCTGTGGAATTTCGCTATTTTTCTCGATAACAACTGCTTGTACAGGTCTTAATCGAACAATAGCTGCATCACCATTACGTAGAATATCTTTATTCTCAGTAATTTCTTCACCAGTTGCAGGGTTTAACTTCTTAACAATCTCAACAAATTGACACGCCACTTGTGATGTGTGGATGTGGAATACAGGAGTGTATCCTACGGTAACCACAGTAGGGTGGTTCATGATAACAATTTGTGCTGTAAATTCAGAAGCTACAGAAGGTACGTTATCAGATGTTCCTAAAACGTCTCCTCGAGCAATATCTTTTTTACCAACTCCTCGAACTGAAAAACCAACATTGTCTCCAGGTTCAGCTTGTTGTACTTGCTCGTGGTGCATCTCAATAGATTTAACTTCTCCTGAGACACCTTTTCCTTCTCTACCAGGTACAAAAGTAACTTTAGCACCAACTTTCATTACACCAGTTTCAATTCTTCCAACAGGAACAACTCCAATTCCAGTAATGTTGTATACATCCTGAATAGGTAACCTTAATGGTAAGTCTGTAGGTTTTTGAGGTACGTCAAATTTGTTAATAGCTTCTAACAAACAGTCGCCGTCCCACCAAGCCATGTGTTCTGGTTTTTTTGTAATGTTTTCTCCAGGTAATGAAGCAAGTGGTATGAATCTAATTTTAGCAGGATCCCAACCAGCTTGAGCAGCATGTTTTTTAACTTCTTCAACAACTGCTTTGTATCTGTCTTCACTCCAGTCAACACCAGAAATATCCATTTTGTTTACAGCTACGATTAACTGTCCAACACCAAAGATTTTACTTAATCTTAAATGTTCAATAGTTTGTGCGTTCACACCATCATTTGCTGCTACAACTAACACTGCACAGTCTGCTTGAGAAGCTCCTGTGATCATGTTTTTGATAAAGTCCTTGTGCCCAGGGGCATCAATAACAGTGAAGTAATACTTATCAGTATCAAATCTTTTATGAGCTAAATCGATAGTTACACCACGTTCTTGCTCTTCTTTCAAGTTATCCATTACGAAAGCAAATTCAAAACCAGACTTTCCTAATTGCTGTGCTTTTTCTTTCAACTTTCTCATTGTTTGTTCATCAATGTTTCCAGCGTCAAACAATAATCGACCTACTGTAGTAGATTTACCATGATCAACGTGACCGATGAATACTAAGTTAATATGTTCTTTTTCTTTTGCCATTTCTTATAACCCTCCTAATACTCTTAATAAGTATGAGTTACTTCGATCTTTCCGAGAGCGATTTATAAAGATTTCGGAAATCAAGGCTCTGTAGAAAACCTATTTCTCTTTTGTATTAGCGCCCTGTCGAAGACGAGGCACACAAGATAAATTTAATTTATCTTGTAGGAAGTGCCGTGCCCTAATACAACTATCATTGAAGGATCCTATAGAACCGGAAATCAAGAAAAGTTTTCTAGGATCTTCCAAAAGCTTAGCTTTTGACAGATTTCAGTATAACTGAAGTAAAATAAGCTATATCATTATGTAAAATATCATTAATCTAAAAAAAGAAATAAAGAAAAATAAAAAAATTAAGCTCCTAATGAACCAGAACTTAAACCTTTTCTCTGAACAATTTTAACACGAATTTTTTCTTGTAATTCTCCAGGTAACTTTTCAAATGATTGACTGATCAAACTAGAGTTTCCTCTTCCACCAGTAGCGGAACGTAAATCATTACTCCAACCAAACAATTCTCCTACAGGCAACTTTGCAATTACTATTGTGAGATCTCCTTCTTGTAACATATCAATTAATTGTCCACGTCTAGAAGAAACCAATTTAGAAACTTCACCAACATAATCAGTTGGAGCTTCAATTCTAGTAGTCTGTAAAGGTTCATATAACACAGGTTTTGCATCCATAACTGCTGCTCTGATACCTTCTCTAACAGCAGGATACATCTGTGCAGGACCCCTGTGAATTGCGTCTTCGTGTAATGTACAATCCATTAAAGAAACTTCAACATTTACGCATGGTTCTTTTGCTAAAGGACCAGCTTTCATAACATTTTCAAACATGTCTAATACTAGTTCCATGATTTCATTAATGTATACGATTCCCCTAGTTCTATCAATAAACAAGTTACCGTTACATTCAGCTTTAACTTTTGCTGCAACTTTACTGTCCCAATCACATTCATCACGTAAGAAAGATATTACTTGATCATCTTTTTTCTTATAACGACCAGTAGGCAGTTTGTTATCTTTAATACCTTTTGCAACATCTTCATCAAGAGGGGATACTTTAAAGTACAATTTATTGTGTTTGTTAGGAGATTTTCCTTCTTTTTCAGCAGAGTCTCTTGTTACAGCTTCACGATAAACAACAATTGGTGGAGATGTTTTTACTTCAACACCTTTTTCTTTCTTAATTCTGTTCTCGATAACTTCTAAGTGTAACTCACCCATTCCATGCATTAAATGTTCACCAGTTTCTTCATTAATTTCAATGGTAATTGTTGGATCTTCTTTTTTAACCTGTCTTAAAACTTCAATTAACTTTGGTAAATCTGAAGGTCTTTTAGCTTCAATAGCTTTTGTTACAACCGGTTCAAAAATGTGAGATATTTTTTCAAAAGGTTCTGCTTTACCGCCGGTAGTTACAGTTTCACCAGGGATTCCTGCTCTTAAACCGCCAACACCAATAATATTTCCAGCAGGAACATTATCTACAATTTCTCTTTTAGCACCGTTGTAAACATAAACTTGTTGAACTCTTCCAGGAGAATTCGCCATGTTTAACCATACTTCATCTCCTCTCTTGATAGTTCCACCGAATAATCTTCCTGCTGCAATTTCTCCAGCTTGTGGATCAACTACAACTTTTACAATACAAAAGAACAACCTACCATCTGGATTACATTTTATTAAATCCTGACCATCTTTACTTTCTAAATCCCCATGCCACAGTTTAGGAATCCTATATTTTTGTGCTTCAATAGGGTTAGGGGTATGATCAGCAACCATTCCTAAAACTACTTCGTGTAATGGAGCTTTTTTAGCTAATAATTTAGTTTTTTCTTTAATTTCTTCATCAGTTCCCTGGTATGCATCAATAACTTCTTGGAATGTAACACCTTTTTTCTTCATGTAAGGTAAACTTACTGCCCAATTATGAAATGCAGAACCAAAAGCTACGGTTCCAGCTTCTACAGAAACAGTCCAATCTTTTTCATCTCCAGTAATTCCACTAATAATTTTGTTAACTTCAATAATTTGTTTAACAAATCTTTCCTGCATTTGTTGAGGAGTTAATTTTAATTCTTTGATCAATCTATCAGTTTTGTTAATAAATAATACTGGTTTAACATTTTCTCTTAATGCTTGCCTTAATACTGTCTCAGTTTGTGGCATTGGCCCTTCAGATGCACAAATTAATACAATTGCACCATCGACAGCTCTCATTGCCCGTGTTACGTCACCACCAAAATCAACGTGACCAGGAGTATCAAATAAATTAATTAAAAACTCTTTTCCTTCATGTTCGTGTACCATAGAAACAGCTGCAGAATCAATAGTAATCCCTCTTTCTTGTTCATCTTCATGAAAATCTAATTGTCTAGCTTTTCCAGCAAGAGCTTCAGACATCATCCCCGCACCTTGTAAAAGATTATCAGAAAATGTAGTTTTACCGTGATCAATATGTGCTGCTACTCCAATATTTCTAATTTGTTCAGGCTTATTCATTAGCCTGGTTACTTTGTCCACCATTTTTTCTGCCATTGTTAATTATTACCTCGATATCTTAAAATACATGAACCTCATGTACTGTTTTGTATGAATGTAGTTCTTCCATGTTAAACCATAAAAAAACTTCTTGTTCTGCTTCTGTAACTGTTCCAGAAGCATGAATTAAATTTTCGATAGCCTTCTTTTGAGTATCAGCATGGCCAAAACTCATGTGAGCAAAATCTCCCCTAATTGTTCCTGGTAAAGCCCCTTTCGGTTCAGTCCCACCAACCATCTTTCGAACGTTTTCCACAGCATTAATTCCTTCAAGACACATTGCTACAACTGGCCCACTAGTCATAAATTTAAGTAAACTATGTAAAACTTGTTCACCACGTCGTTCAGCAATATCATGATAATGTTTTTGTCCAAAATCTTCATCAATTTGAACCATTTTTGTGCCAACAATTTTTAATCCTGCATCTTCAAAACGAGAGAGAATTCTACCTATTAAACCCCGTTTAACTCCGTCCGGTTTGATAAGAACTAATGTTCGTTCAGGATTCATTTATGTTCTCCTTTCTTATGTTCACGTCTAAAAGCTTGTGTCCATTTTACTTTCAATGGTTTTCTTCGTAATTTTAAGAAATTCTTCATACATTTAGAATTCTTAAACCAAAGAATTTTACCATCTTTCAATACATACATTGTACCAGTACCAGGTTTGATACTTTCTCCAGAAAATGTGCATTTAGGCATGTGTAACACCCCCTGTTGCACTGCCAAAAATTAAATTATGATTTTTGAGCATAGTTATTTCCTCCGTTTACCACGTCGACCACCGCCGATTCGTTGTGCTTCAATTTCAGTTTCAAGTAAAATCACTACATCTCCAACCCTAACAGGACCTTTAACATTTCTTCTTATAGCTTTATTCTGATCCCTACCTGTTTGAATTTGACATAAAACCTGTATTAAACCACCACGGTTCCCCACTCTGCCAACTATTTCTTTAACTTCGGCAGGAAAACCTTCTGGAAAATGTATTGTACCATCAGTACTTTTAACTTCTACATTTCTAGATTTCCTAGTTGGTTTTTTTCTTTCTTCAACTACTGGTTTCTTCGCCATTTTACTCTTTTATCTCAGTAGCTAATTGATCAATAACGGACTTTGCATCTCCTTCTTTAACAACAACAACTGCTGCTGTTGCAACAGGTAAACCTGCTGCTGCTCCTAGATCTTCTTTTTTGCTAATACCGACACAAGGGACGTTTTTTTCTTTAGCTAATAATGGAAGGTGCATAACAACTTCCTTAGGAGAAACATCTTCTGCATAAACTACTAATTTTGCTTGCCCTTTTTCAAGTGCTTTTGTTGCTTCATTTGCTCCTTTTCTAATCTTCCCAGTAGTTCGAGCTATTTCTACTGCTTCTAATACTTTTGCTTCATCAGCCATTTTAATGATCCTCCACGTAACAATCGTTAGAAAGTTACCTCACATTTGTATGAGGTTCCAAAAGAATTTTTTCTTTTGTTACCTCAGTTAACCTTCACAGGTAATATTTGACTGGAATTAAAGTGTTTTATAAAAGTTTTGGTGAGGCGCTGTAGAAACCCTCAATAATTGGTGTATTAGAGCACGGCACTTCCTACGAGATAAATTTAATTTATCTCGTGTGCCTCGTCTTCGACAGGGCGCTAATACAAAAAAGAAATAGGGTTTCTAGAGAGCCTTTTGGTGAGTAAACTTAATAAACTCTAAACAAAGAGTTAATTTATGTTATTAGAATTAATTAAACAAAAACTTTCACAAAGTTTTCCAAATGCAATAATTGAAATTTTTGATAATTCTAAACATCACGAAGAACACAGAGTTCATGGAGCCCATATTGTTGTTAGAATTGCTTGGGAAGGTTTTAAAAATGTTTCACTTGTAGAGCAACATAAATTAGTTTACAAAACTTTAGAAAAAGAATTTAAAGAGAAAATACATTCATTACAAATTAAAACAAGAGAGATATAATGAACGAACAATTAAAACAAGAGATTCAAGAACTAATTAATTCAGATAAAGTTTTTCTGTTTATGAAAGGAACTCCAGAACAACCAAGATGTGGCTTTTCTTGGCGAGTTGTACAAGCATTAAAAGAAGCAAAGATTGAATTCTCTTCATTTGATATATTAAGTAATGAAGATATAAGAAGTGGCGTAAAGGAATTTTCCAGTTGGCCAACATTCCCACAATTATATGCTAATAGTAAATTAATTGGTGGCTGTGATATTATTGAACAATTATCCGAAGAAGATAAACTAAATTTTTAATCTATTAATCTATATTACAACAATCAATATAAACTCTTACTTCTAAAAAATTACAATGAAATATGCCCATTTAGCAGACCTCCATTTAGGAGCATGGAGAGAACAAAAAATGAGGGATCTTTCAACAAAAGCTTTTCTCACAGCAATAGACAATTGCATAGAAGATCAAGTAGACTTCATTCTTTTCGCAGGTGATTTATTCAACACTTCACTCCCAGCAGTAGATACTCTTAAAATAGTAACAAAAAAACTAAAAGAACTGAAAGATAACAATATTCCACTTTATGTTATTGCTGGTTCTCATGACTTTTCACCTTCTGGCAAAACTATGTTAGATGTGTTAGAACATGCAGGACTTTTAACAAATGTTTGTAAAGGTTCTGTAAACCCAGAAACAAAAGAATTACATTTACAATTTACAGTAGATAAAAAAACAGATACAAAAATCACAGGTATTTTGGGAAGAAGAGGATTACTTGACAAAACATACTATCAAAATCTTTATAGAACTAATTTAGAACAAGAAACAGGATACAAAATTTTCATGTTCCATACCACTATAACAGAGATGAAACCAGTAGAGTTAGCAATGATAGATTCAACACCAATATCATTTTTACCACAAAATTTCAATTACTATGCAGGTGGCCATATCCACCATCCAACAAATATCCAATTAGAAAATTATGGAACTTTAACTTACACCGGAGCACTATGGCCAAATAGTTTCAGTGAAGTTGAGAAATATGGCCAAGGAGGATATTACATTATAAATGTAAACAATAACGAACAACAAGTAACATTCAAACCACTAAAACTTCTAAACCATTTACATCTAACTTACAATTGTTCAAATAAAGCACCAGAAGTTATTACTTTTGAAATTATCAACCATTTTAATGATCTTAATTGTGATGATTCATTGATAACATTAAGAATAATTGGAACTTTGCAACAAGGTAACATTACAAATATTAATTTTAAAGAAATTTACAAACATATTTACAATAAGGGAGCTTATTTTATTATGAGAAATACTGCAAAGGTACAAACTCATTTGTTTGAAGAAGTAAAAATATCTCCATCAAATCCACAACAAGTTGAAAATGAATTAATTCAGGAACATTTACAACAAACAACTATTTTTAGTAAAGAAATAGAAAAAGACATTACAAAAACGTTATTAACGGCATTAAACTCAAAGAAACAAGAAGGAGAAACAATAACAGACTTTAATCAAAGAATTATCAGCGTGTTACAAAAAACACTTCAACTATGACTTCTCTCCTAAAAAGAGGATTAGCACTATATCTATCTAGTGCCTTAATTTATGGTTTAGGGGTGTTATTATTTCAAAAAATTGCATATTATCAAAATATGCTAAGTAAAGAAACACAAATTACTTTACTTTTTCTTTACATTGCTTATGTGATAATTGCACCAGTGTACTACTTAGCAACATTAACAAGATATAGTACAAATAAACCGTACATTTTTCTAAAAAATATCAAAAAAAACATACAAAATATTACCACAAAAAATAAATTAGAGTTATTACAAGAAGAAAAAGTAGCAATCCTATTTTTGGGAGTAAAACTTTTCTTTCTTCCATTAATGATTAATTTTTTTATAGGAAACTTCAAGCATCTCGGCTATATTTTAAACAATCAATTTATGTTATATCCTTTTGTTCTAACATTAATTTTCACATTGGACACATTAATCTTTACGTTTGGTTATGCAATAGAATTTAAACCATTAAAAAATGTAGTTAAGTCGGTGGAACCAACTTTCTTTGGCTGGTTTGTTGCATTAATTTCTTATCCACCATTCAATTCAATTACGGGCTCTAGAATTCCTTGGGGTGCAAATGATCATGTTTTTTTCTGGACTTCAACAGGAACAACAATATTTCACATCATTATAATTCTTCTTTTAGGAGTTTATCTTTGGGCAACATTCGCTTTAGGTCCAAAAGCGTCTAATCTTACTAATAGAGGAATTGTAACCAAATTCCCATATTCTATTGTTAGGCACCCGGCATACATTTGTAAAAATTTAGTTTGGTGGATAACATTAATTCCAGTTATGTCTTGGCAATTTGCGTTAGGCATGGGATTTTGGAGCATGATCTATTTCTTTAGAGCTTTTACGGAAGAACGACATTTAAGCCAAGATGAAGAATATAAAAAATATAAGAAAAAAGTAAAATGGAAATTTATTCCTAAACTCATTTAAAACGAGTTTTGGAATGACCAGAAATTCAAAGAATTTCTCGTTTATCCCATTATTTTACTAACGTCTCTTTTTGTAAACAATCGTTGACACAATCGCTGCAATAGCCACAACTGAAATAACAATCCATAAAGCTAGTAATGATCCACCTTTACTACTATCACCAGTTGCACTTCCAGCTAATGCTTGTCCACCAGATGTTGCTTCTTTTGATCCTGCCGTACTTGGAACTGCTGCCGAATCCTCTTCATCAACAGCTTCTTCAGTTTCACTTTCTGATTCTGAATCTTCAACTACATCTTCTGCACTCGCAACACATAAACCATCCACAAGACTATATCCTAAAGCACAACCACCGCCACCTCCTCCTGAAGAAGAAGATGATGAACCACCTCCCGAAGAACTACTACTACTACTAGAACTACTTGATGAAGAGGAAGAACTCCCACTTGGAGCAGTAGCTGGTCCATAAGCTGCAAAAGCTACTGAAACTGTCAACAAAGCAATTAAAACAAAAACAAATAATTTTTTCTTCATCTTAACACCCCCACTCCGCAGGAACTTCCCACAGTGTTGTGTTTGTTGTTACATTAAAACCAAAATTTGTTGCATTTGTCCCAATGTTTTTCTGTGTACAATTTCCTAAACTAGCATCACATTGATACAAGTTTGAATTGTTTCCAGGAATACTAATGTGCAATTTCTTTGGTCTAAATGTGTTTACCAATTCTTGACATTTTGTATTTCCTAAACCAACAAAAGTACCATTAGCTGTATTGTTATAACCTAGGTCATCATCTGTCTGGTTGAATGTTAATATACTACTGGAAATTTTTCCAACAATACTTGCATTAATCATCTTAAATGACCAATTACTTTCGTCAGAATCTTTGTTTTCAATCAAAAAGTCAAAGTTCTTTGTTTGTGTATAATTTAACTGTGAACCAGTTTGACTATTTGCTCCTAACAAAACTTCATCCCCATCAGGTGTGAAAATTGTAAAATTCAAATTACCTGCTGGATCTGTTGCAACCGCTCCGGGAGCTGGTTGGAATGGAAATTTCAAAGTACTAGTACAACTTTTACAATCATCAAATGTTGTTTTAGTTGTAAAGTTTAGACAAGCACTTACAGCACAATTATTATTTACATCACAAACTCTTGTTTTAAAGTAATATGCCGTTGCATTGCTTAAGGTATAGTCTAATGCCTCAGGATTAAATGCAAAGTTGTCTATCGGCGAATCATGCCAGACTTTATAATCTGGAACAAAAGAATCATACACACCAACATCTCTGATTGTTGAGTTCAATGTCCCACAAGTACTATCATTATGATAGAAAGATAATGTTCCGTTTGATGGTTCATTAGTATCATACATGATGAATGCCGAATCAGGGAAAGTGTTAACTTCTAACCAAACAACTTTTGGTGCAGAGTTATCATCTGCATCCTCTACAGGAATCCCAGTCCCCCCACATTCAAAAGAATGTGAACAAGCAAGATCACTACAATCAGTCATTCCGTCAGCATCATTATCAATTCCATCAGTACACTGAAATCCAATTTCATTTGGCACATAACCAAATTTCAAGAAATCAAAACAATCAGGATCATTACTTGCAGTGATACCATCACCATCAGCATCTGCACCAGGATTTGCACATTCTTCAAATTTAAAATCTACAGCTCCAGGACTGTAATATCCAGGACCTGCAGCATCCTCTGCAATACTATCATTACTGATATTACCTACGGTTGCGTACAATCTAAGATCAGCAGACTTGTTAAATAATCCTTTAAATTTAAACATTTCAGATTTATCAATACCAATCATTCCTCCCTGAAAATTACACATCATTTGTTGTTGTGAAATTAAAGGTATTGGTGCTGGTGCCCAGCTACCATTAACACATCTGTAAGACACTTTAGTTTCAGTAAGACTAGTCCCATATTCTCCTTGATACTTAAAAGAGAATTCAAAACCAGTTATCGAAGCATTATCCCGAACAGCACAATTATCAGAATCAACACCATTAGTATCTAAATACCAAAAGAATGTATGATTTTGTTCTCCTGTTCCTAATCCAGCATCTACAAAAACATTATTACAGATACCAGCTTCAGTAAAGTC
This sequence comes from Candidatus Woesearchaeota archaeon, assembly GCA_018657475.1. Lineage (GTDB taxonomy): Archaea > Nanobdellota > Nanobdellia > Woesearchaeales > GW2011-AR9 > JABHXC01. The sequence continues at coordinate 18,784 of JABHXC010000037.1, read as the reverse complement.
TTCTACAAAAGTTACTAATCCTAAGTTATCAAAATCCTCTCTTAAAGATACTTCATTAATGTCCCATGCATCGTCAATTCCTGCCTGTCCTCCATCTACAATTAATGGCTCAGGCTCAATGTTACCAACAAAGTTTTTGAACCCAACATCACCTTTCGGATCACAATAACCAGAAGGTTCAGTTCCACTAACATTATTTTCCGCATTCTGATTAACAAAATAGGTACAAGACGAATTCAAGTCAGTGTTACACATTGTTTGATTTCCATCAGCTGAGAAACAATTCCCACCAAAAGAATCAGGTTCACAAATTCCAGTTACAACTTCACATAAACCGTTAAAGTTCCCACAAGTCTCATTTGTTTGTGAGAAACAAACAGGATTACACATTCCCTCACCAGAACCAAATGTATCCCATGCACAAATTTGTGTGGATAACCCTGAAACAGTTACATTTTCTTCACAAGCAGTTTGTGAAGAATGACGGGTAGTGTTTGCTAAACATTCACCAAAAATAGTTGGTTCACATCTTCCACCACTTGGATTAAAAGCATCAGTTATCCATGTACACAATCCTGCTTGAGCATCACATGCAGTGCTGTTAAAAAGAGGAAAACATGTGTCAAAAGTAGAACTATTTTCATCACAAAATCCACCCTCAGTAGTTAAATAACTACATCCTGCTTCTGCGTTACAATTTGCCGCTTCACCATCGTGCTGGAAACATTGCATACCTGGGAATTCACAAAATCCTGCACCTTCTCCACCAAACTGTTCATCAAAATTATTACTTAACCAAATACATCCACTGTTAATACAAGTTTCATTTCCTTGTTGAGATAAGAATGGACAATCAACTCCTAGTGCATCTCCTAAAGAAGCACCACCACAAAATTTATCAGTAGCACATCCTGAATCTGCACAGTCTACATTCCCATCATTATCATTATCTAAACCATCAAAGCATACTTCTCCGGTAAAACCTGTTTCTTTACAATAACCGTTTGTAGCATCCCATGAACAAGCACCATTGCCACCATTTCCATTGCTTGAACAATCTGATTCAGTATAACAACTCCAACAATCAGTTCCACAATATTTCTCTGAAGCCCCATAACAATTTCCCACTCCATTTGAAGCCTCACTATCATTGTTCCAAACACAACTTGCCGGACTGCTAGTACAAGATTCTTCAGGGGAATTCAAAAAGTCACAAGCACTACACTCATCTTTACAATTTTTTCCACCACCAGAAATAAAGTCATCTTTTGGGAAACACCACCCATAACCATTAAGTGCATTACCATCAGCTCTAAACTCACAGTAACCTAATGCAGACCCTTCACAAACACTTTCAGCAGTCAAAGAACTAACCACAGTAGGATCATTCTCACATGCCCAACAAGCAGAATCACAATTTCCTCCACCAAATTCAGCTCCAAACTTAAATTCACACCAAGTATCAGTTTTTGTCACACCACCTTCAATATACTGTTCCGTGATCCACTGTCCATTTTGAGCTTCACATGCACTTTGTGATTCTATATCATGAAATCCACCTTGATCAGCACCACCAAACACATCATTGTTATAATGGCATTCAGTAGAAGAATTATCCCATACACAAGGCATATACCAAGGATCTGTAGCTAAAAGATTACAAACGGTTTCATTATTATATGCATTAACATCTTCACAATACTCTGCACCAGTAGGTAAATCAGGAGTATTACTATAACATTCCTGACTTAATGAAAATCCACAACCAGTTCCATTCCAGTTACAACAAGAAGGTAAAAATGTTGCACTTGGGCATAAACTCTCACTTAAATCACCACATTGAACTCCAGCAGAATTTCCAGAACAAGCACTAGTTGTTGCATTCCAAGAACATCCAGTAACTTCAACACAAGTTTCATTGTTTAATAATATCCCACAAGAAGGGCTTCCTTGAAAAATGTTATCATCAGTAAAACCACCAATTGGTTCTTCACAATTAGTTCCTGTTTCATTCCAGAAACAGAAGAAAGTATCATAACATGCAGTTTCAGTTAAAAAATCACTACATCCATTACCAAAAAAATCTCCACCCAAAGGTTCACATTCTTCTTGACCAGAACCATTTTGCCATTCACAAGAATAAGGCAAACCAAGAGTTACATTAACAGTTTCACAATATGTTTGATTTGTAGAATCTCCATCATAACAATTAAAATCACGACAGAAAGAACCCTGGTCATGTGTGTCCCAAGAACAGTTACCAGCAAGACAGGTATTAGAAGTTGAATATGAAAAACAGTTAACAGCAGTAGCTAAACTTAATTCAGCAGTGGATGCAAAAGTAGCATCACCACCTACAACAGCCCCTGTAACCAACGCTCCAGTAGCACTTGCCGTTGGCTGTTCAGAAATAACTAAATCTTGTCCTAAAAAATGTAGACCCACTAAGCCAATCAGTAAAACAACAACAACAGAGAATACCACTTTATCAAACGTTTTCATTTATACATCACCTATTTTTCTTTCTGGAGTGTTATAATCAACAATTCTTCAGTATTATAATACAATTCTACAATTCAAAGAGGTATTTAAAGTTTCTCATTCTAGAACTTAGTTCTTTTCCATGAGAAATACACCACTAGTTATCCAAATAAGTGCATTTAACAGCAAGTTTATAAACAAATAATGGATACAAATACTATGAAAGTTTTTCAACTACAAGACTTCCCATTAAATGGGAAAAAGGTATTTGTTAGAACGAATTATGATGTAATTGTTAAAAATAACAAAGTAGTTGATGAAACAAAAATTCTTGCTTCAATACCAACATTAAAATTTCTGTTAGCTAAACAATGTACAGTTATTATTGGCACCCATCTTGGGAGACCTGCCGGAAAAGTTAAAGATGAGTTTAGATTAAAACCAATAGTAGAAACATTAAAATCATTATTACCAAGAACAAAAATCAATTATGTGCAAGATTGTCTAGGTGAAGAAGTTAAGAAAACAGTTAACAATGCCAAACAAGGAGAAATTGTTTTTTTAGAAAATCTTCGTTTTTACAAAGAAGAGAAAGAAAACGATCCAGCATTTGCACATGCACTTGCAAATTTGGTAGATGTGTGTGTTAATGAAGCATTTAGTAATTCACATAGAAAACATGCATCAATGAATGCAATTACAAAGTTTATCCCATCAATTGCAGGGTTACATTTACAAAAAGAATTAAACCAGTTACAGAAAGCTGTTGATCCTAAAAAACCTTCAGTCTGGCTATTAGGTGGAGCTAAATTAGACAAAGTTCAATTAATTGAACAAGCGTTACAAAAAGCAGACTTAATTTTAATTGGAGGCGCATTAGCATTCCCATTTTTTAAAGCACAAGGGATTAAAGTCGGCATGTCAAAAGTTGATGCAAGATCAGTTGAAACTGCAGAAAAAATATTAAAGAATAAAAAATCAAAAAAGATAATTTTACCTTTAGATTTCGTTACAACAAAAAAGTTTACTGCAAAAGCCACTTCAAAAATAAAACATTATGATGAATTCTCTAAAGAAGATATTGGTTTAGATCTTGGTCCCAGCACAATTGAATTATTTGAAAAACATCTTAAAACTGCAAAAACCATTGTGTGGAACGGTCCCCTGGGTTATTTTGAATGGGTAAAATTTTCCAATGCAACTAAAGAGATAGGTAGATTTCTTGGGAAGTTACCTGCAACAGTTATCTGTGGCGGTGGTGAAACATCAACAGCAATTCACAAGTTTCATTTAGAACATAAATTAACACATGTTTCTACAGGTGGTGGAGCTAGTGTACAATTATTATCTGGAAATAAACTACCAGGAATTGTTGCTCTAGAAAAGAATTATAAGAAGTTTAGGAAAGAAATTCATTAACGCCCAGCAACAATTTCCACAATATCCAAATTCTGTAATAAATGTTCTTTGCCAACAGTTCTTTTGGATTTAACATCTATTGCTCTGATAAAATTCTTCCCAAAATCAGTATGCAATTTATATGCAAAATCTAATGCAGTTGAACCACCAGGTAATAAAAAACAGTCAGGTAAAACATTACCATCTTTATCTTCTAATTTTGAAGCACCACCAGGAAAAATTGCAATATACTTTAACACTTCAAAAACCGCTGTGTTTAACACTGCCTGTACTCCAGTTGATTTAAATTTATCAAGAATATTTTTCTGAATAAAATCTAATGCTGCTTTTTGCTTATCATTAAGTTTACCATTATCAGTTAATACAAATTTCTCAAATCCAGGAATATATTTTACTAATCCATGCTTGTCCGCTTCTTTTAATGCTAACTCAGATTCAGAAGAACAACCTATAAAGGTATGTTCAGGAAACTTCTCCTGTAATTTCTTTAAATTCTCATCAGCTCCAGGAACATCAATTTTATTACAAGCTATTACCATTGGCTTTGTCTCTTTACGCAATAAAGTAGCTAATGATTGTAATTCTTGAGCATTCCATTCTGTTTGTGATTTCTCATTAAGATTTAGTTGTTTCACTGCTGCTTCAATCATCTCCTCTTTAACACCTAATCCAGATAATTGTTTGGCTAATGCAACATGAATTTCTTTCTTTTCTTGTTGTACAGTTCTAGCAAACTTTTCCCAACCTTTCTTTAAAATACCATAATACCACATGTCTAGTTCTACTTCTAAAAATTTTACATCTTCAGAAGGATCATAACTTAATGCATCTACTGCTTCTCCTTTTTCATTTGTAGAACCAGAAACATCAATAACATGAACTAAAACGTCTGCCTGTCTAAGATCATCTAGGAATTGTAAGCCCATGCCATGACCTTTATGAGCACCTGGAACTAACCCTGCAACATCAATTAACTCCACTGGTACAAACCTAAATTCACCCAACACAAACCCATTTCGCGGATTAGAGTGCTTTTCAAAGTCCAATGCAGGATCTTTCAATTTAATATATCCCACACCAGAATTTGGTTTAATTGTAGTGAATGGATAATTTGCAATATCTACTTCTGCTAAAGTAGCTGCCTTGAAGAAGGTACTTTTGCCACAACTGGGCTTCCCAATTATCCCGATTTGCATACTAAATGTTACTAAATATTTCTTTTAAATAATTTGTGCTTCAGATTGTCGCATACACAAAGTTATTCTCGCCAACAGTTCCAACATGCTTAATCTTGCCTTGTTCAAGCAGTTTAGTGATGTGATATCTAACTCCTTGACGAGTCATTTTTATCTCTTTAGCGATTTCATTAACTGTACAACTTTTTGTAGCGAAAAGATCTAAGATTACTTTGTCATTCCCAGGAGTTCTCTTAATTTTTCTTTTGGAAATCTCCAAACCTTGTTGGATTTGTTCAGCTTTGTATCCTAGATCTATTTCTGGATACTGCACCAACAATTGAGAATAGTCTTTCCATAACTTTAGCAATCCATTCTTTAATATGTGTAAAAAGCCATATTCACTACCATCTTCCTTTGTTTTTTCAGTATATGTTGTTTTGTAACCTAACAAATCACATACTTTCTGTAAGTCTTTTGTAAGGTTCCTATTGTGTAACCCAATCACTATCTCTGTAGAATCAACATGACCATCATCAATGATAATTCCCAGTAAAAAAGCAAGTAGATGCTTACTATTTTTTTTAAGAATATTATTAGGGATTCTTGCGCTCTTTGAGAGAAAATTTCTGGTTGAGAGTCCATAAGTTTCAAAAAAGAGATTAGAAACAGAAGTAGGGGAGTACGTTCTGGTTTTGTCTTTGTATGGATTCTTATTTTGTATTCTCCCAAATACAGATTCCATTTTTTTAGTATAAAGTTGCATATACTTACGGTCAAATTGTCTGTAACCAAAATATGGTTTTCTATTTCTTTTAGGATTAACAACGGTCCCGTCACCTATATGGTGGGCAATTAACATATCAAAAATGGGGCTTATTTTAATGGGTAGATTTGGGTTATCAATGTAATTAACTCCTCCTCTAGATTTATATGCAATTATATTATTCTGAAAATAATCTAATGAAATTTTCAATATTTTACATAAATTTAGAAATACTTCTAGATCAATAAAAAACTTATAACTTGGTTTTATTCTTGATTTAAATGTCAAGAAAGATATCTGATAATATTTGATAATTTCTTTATGGACAGCCCTCTTTGTCCTAAATTGTTTTTTGATCTCATTATTAATTAAGCATAAGAATTTTTTTGTAACTTTAATATTAATTTTGGTTCCTAAATCCCAGATGTTTACTTTTTGAATGAACATTTAAAATCACCAAATAATTTTAGATATGAAACCACATAATTGATTTTCTTTATATCTTTTGTCTGAACTTGGCCAGTGACCAGTGGGACAGAAAAATCATTATTTAGTTGTTAAATTATTACAAAAGTGATTTTAAATGTGAACTATAAAGTAACATCCAATTAGCATGCAAGATTCAGATTACATTAGTTATATAAATGTTCACTCAAAAAATAATAGAATGTTAAAAGCAGAGTTCCATACACATGTTAAAGGGGACCCTCAAGATAATATTCGCTATTCTGCTAAGCAACTTGTAGATAAGGCTGCAGAACTTAACTACGATGTTTTAGCAATAACTTGCCATAATTGGGTGTATGAAGATCAATCTATTGAAGAATATGCAAAAAATAAAAACATTATTCTTTTTAGAGGTATTGAACGAGATATTGAGAACAAACATACATTATTGTACAATATTACAAACGATGAAGCACAAAAAATTTTCACATTTACCGATCTTAAAAAAGCAAAAGAAAAAAATCCAGACATTTTTGTTATTGCACCACATCCATTTATGTTCACTAAAACATGTCTTAAAAATAAAATAATTAAACACTTTAAACTTTTTGATGCCTGGGAAATTTCTTTTTTCACCTTATCATTCTTTGATTTTAATAGGAAAACTAAACGTCTAGCAAAAAAATTCAATAAACCACTTGTAGGAAATTCTGATGTCCACAGACTAAAAGATCTTGGAAGAGCATATACGCTAATTGATGCAAAAAAAGATAGAGATGAAATATTTAAAGCAATTAAGAATAATAAGATTAAAGTCATTGAAAATCCATTAAAATTAAAAGAGTTTTTATCAATTATTTTCAATGTTACTAAACACCTTTTCAAAAAGTAAGCTTAAAAAGATTTATATACAATAATTCTCTTCTTATCACTATGCCAAAGAGGAAAATAGAAACTGCAGAAAGATTATTCTCTGAGTTTCAACCAGTATCACTAAAGTATAAAGATATTTTTGACTTTAGTGAGTTATATACAGCATTCCATGATTGGCTCCAAGAACACGACTGGGGCTGTGCAGATGGCGATTTAGATAGATGGGAAACATACTATTTAGAAAAAATTGGTAAAGGAGGTGCTAAAGATATTAAATCATGGTGGCGACTTAAAAAAAATCCTGCAGATACAGAAGGTTTCACTTATTATTTGGACATTAATTTTCATGCCATTGCTTTGATGAAAACTGAAATTATCAAAAATGGACAAAAAATTAAATCAAATAAAGGAGAGTTAACTATTACTATTGTACCTTGGCTCGATTCCCATTATCAAAAAGATTATAGTGATAAAGATAACAAAGCTAAAAATAAATTCCTTACCTGGATGAAAGGAGTTTTATCTGGCGGTTTACTTCGTCAAATTAAAGAGCAAAGAAAGAAAGAGTTATACCAAGAAGTTTATCAATTACAAAACTTTCTAAAACAATGGTTTAAACTAAAAAGATACCTTCCATATGAAGAAACAAAGAACTATTCTCCTTCATATGCATGGCCATCTCACCTTAGAGAAGAGTAAAATTAATAAAGCGTGTTCTGTCTAGCTGTTTTTATGCCCCGGTAGCATAGTGGCTATTGCGTCGGCCTTGTAAAATCAATGCGAAGCAAGATTTGCTCAGAAATCATTGATTTCAGACAGCCGAAGGTCGCGAGTTCAAATCTCGCTCGGGGCTCCATTTTTTCTTTTAAAAAAAAAAATATTATAGAAACATTTATATAAATTATAACATCCATGAGATCTATGGCGACCACAATATCTATATCTAGAGAGCTTAAAGATAAAATAAGAAATATGGGTAGAGCTGGTGATTCTTACGAAGATGTTATTAGAAAGATGTACGAATTAACTAGCAAACAAATTATTTTAAATTTTCTTTACGATACTTCAGATAGTGTTCCTATCGATGACGCAATCTCCGAAGCTAAAAACAAATGGCCAAAGTAATAATTAGCAATGCGCTTAAAGAAGAAATCTTCAAAAAGTTTAAAGCTTCTTCAACAGATATATTTTTATTATTAAAATCATTAGAAACACAACCCCGCAAAGGCAAATCATTAGGTCATGTTGGAAAAACAATTGTTAAAGAAATAAAATGGAAAAAATTCAGATTTTACTTTATTACCGATGGACACATGCTCAAATTTGGTACTGAAGAAGAACTTGCTAATTTATTAATTAAATTTGTAAAAATGTCTGAAAAGAAAGATCAGCAAAAGACTATTAATGAAATTAAAAATATCTTGAAGTCTTTTGGTTTTGTAGAATCTTGATTTTTTTCGAAACATTTAAATAACCGCTACCAATTAACAAAAAATAGATGTTAAACATTCTCGGTATTTAAAATGAAAGAACAATTGAAAACAGGAACAACAACTTTAGGCATTGTATGTAAAGATGGTGTAGTTTTAGCTGCTGATAAGCGAGCTACAGCTGGCCATATGATTGTTGATAAAAGAACGTTAAAAGTTCATAAAATCACTGATGATGTTGCTGTTACTATTGCTGGAACAGTTTCAGATGCACAATTACTTATCAAATTAATTCGAGCAGAATTAAAGTTAAAAGAAGTTAGAACTTACAAACGCCCTTCAATGAAAGAAGCAGCAAATCTTTTAGGTGGATTACTTTATTCAAGTATTAGACGTCCAAGTATGATCCCAGGAATAGCTCATTTCTTGCTAGGTGGTAAAGACACTAGTGGTGTACATTTATACGATTTATATCCAGATGGAAGTGTTACATTAATCAAAGACTTTGTGTCTTCTGGTTCAGGTTCAGTTTTTGCTTATGGAGTTCTAGAAACACAATATTCACCTGATATGACCGTAGAAGAAGGTATTAAACTAGCAATAAAAGCTGTTAACACTGCATTACAAAGAGACAGTGCTTCAGGTAATGGAATTGATGTGGTAGTTGTAACAGATAAAGAGATTAAACAAGCGTACCATAAAGAACTCACCTACGAATTGTAAAAATTATTCTCTAACATAATAGAGGTTGTACTATGACCAAAATATTAAAAGAAATTCAGAAAATATTACCAGAAAACAAGATAGCTGATGCTACATTCGAAGCAGCAAGTATTGTGTTATACACTAAAGATCCAGATTATTTTTTAGATAATAAAGGCACAATTAGAAAAGCAGTACACGAATTTAAAAAAAGAATTGAATTACGTCCCGATCCTTCTTTATGTATAGAAAAAGAAAAAGCTGAAAAAATCATTAAAGAGATTATTCCTAAAGAAGCAGGAGTACAAAATTTCATTTTTGATCCTCCTAGAAGCCAAGTCATAATTCATGCAGATAAGCCGGGATTAGTTATTGGTAAACAAGGTGAATTGTTAAGAGAAATTAAAGCTAAAACAATGTGGGTCCCACATATTAAAAGAGTACCTCCTATAAGATCAAAACTTATTGAAAGTATTCGTTCAGTTCTTTACGAACATGCTGAAGAAAGAAAAAAATTCTTAGCAAAAGTAGGCCATAGGATTTACGATGGTTGGGTTAAAGAGAAAAAACATCAATGGATTAGAATTTCTTTTTTAGGTGCAGCAAGACAAGTAGGTAGAACTTGTTTCTTGTTACAAACTCCAGAATCTAGAATAATAATTGATTGTGGTATTGATCCAAGTCAAAAAGGACCGGAACAATATCCTTATTTAGATGCTCCAGAGTTTAACATTCAAGAAATTGACGCAGTGGTTGTTACACATTCACATCTTGACCATTCTGGTATGATTCCCTATTTGTTTAAATATGGTTATGAAGGGCCAGTTTATTGCACTTTACCTACTAGAGATATTATGTCATTATTACAGTTAGATATGGTAAAAATTCAAAGAGGCGAAGGGCTAGATCCAATTTATACTAGTGAAGAAGTCAAAAAAGTAGTGTTACATACAATTCCAATTGAGTATGGTGCAGTTACAGACATCACTCCAGATGTTAGGTTAACCTTGTACAATGCTGGCCACATTTTAGGTTCAGCAATGGCACATTTTAACATTGGTAATGGATTACACAATTTAGTATATACTGGTGACATTAAATATGGTCGAACAAATTTATTAGAAGCAGCAAATACACAGTTTCCTCGTGTTGAAACTATGATTATGGAATCCACTTATGGTGGAAGAGATTGTGTTATGGCTAAAAGTAATGCTGATGAGTATTTAACGGAAGTAATGCAACGTGCGTTCAATAGAGGCGGTAAAATTATCATGCCAGTTCTTGGTTCAGGAAGAGCACAAGAAGTAATGATTATCATTGAAAGAATCATTAGAGAAGGTAAAGTTCCAAAAGTTCCTGTTTACATTGATGGTATGTTATGGGATATTACTGCTATTCACACTGCTTATCCAGAATTTTTAAACAGAAATATTCGTCAACAAATATTTCATAAAGAAAACAATCCATTTTTATCACCAATTTTCAAAAAAGTTGGTTCCCATAAAGAAAGAAAACAAATCATTGCTGAAGAAGGTGCTGCTTTAATTCTTGCAACTTCAGGAATGATGACTGGAGGCCCTTCAGTTGAATATTTGAAAGGATTATGTGAAAATGATAAAAATGCATTAATCTTCTCTTGTTACCAACCCCCAGGAGCACTTGGACACAGAATTCGTGGTGGAGAAAAACAGGTTATTCTTGAAAATGAAGGTAAAAAACAAACTTTTAAGATCAATTTAGAAGTTCATAAAGTTGAAATCACTGGTCATTCTGATAGAAGAGAATTAATGAATTTTATTAAAAGATGCAATCCACAACCAAGAAAAGTATTAACTATGCACGGAGAACAGTCAAGATGTATAGATTTAGCTTCTTCGATACATAAACAATTCAGGCTTGAAACATCTGCTCCAAAGAACCTAGATGTCATCAGATTGAAGTAATATTTATAAAACAAGTTTGTTCTTTCTTATTTATTGCCAGCGTCGCATACACAAAACGGTTTCACGTTTTGGTCGCGACGTAACACTTCGTGCCAGCGTCGCATAATTCGGTATTGCGCGGGTCTTGAAAACCCGTTCCTCACGGAATTGCCGGTTCAAATCCGGCCGCTGGCGCTTTTCTTATCACCCAATGTTTTTCTTATCACCCAATGTTAAAATAAACAATAAATCACAATAAAAAATATAAAGTAAATAATATTACTAAAACCATGCCTACATTATACGGATTAAGAGTTACAAAATTAGAATATAACAATCCTACTGAAAACGGTAAAGTTCCTTTCTCCGCTGAATTAAATGCATATACTCGAGAACAATTTATTGCTGCTGAGAAGTCTCTAAAAAAACAATTAGAAAGCAAGTTTGGCGAATTTTACACTAGTCATACATTCAAGATTGATAGTGGTGGAGACGATTTTGTACAACCTGTTAGCGGAGAAGTTACAGTTATGCGACATTTAAATATTGAAGAATTAAGTGATTTGTTAAGTCAATAAATAATTCTTTTATATGTTGTAAACTTTTTCACTTATTAACTATTCAATTTCAGAATCACATTATTAAATATCAATTTAGAATTATTTTTGTCTTGGAGACATATCAGGATATTTTCTAACTAATTTAATCCCTGCTTTAATATATTTATCAAAATTTTTACTTTTCAAAAAGATTGGTTTTAATTTATTCTGCAAATCAACAATATGGCGATAATTATGATTGGTGTAATATTCAACGTTCCATGGCCACCATTTTTTAACATCTTTTGTAAGAGAAGTTAAAGCAAATGCTGCTATCTCAGCAAGAGCCCATATTTGTCCATCTTTTAATCCCGAATCTTTGTAATGCCGTTTATGAATTTCAAAATAATGTGAAATAATTAATTCATGTGCTATAATTCTTCTCATAAAATCAGGATTTTCTTTCCAATGCCTAACAACTTTTGGAACAATACCCCAATTAGATACTCCTCGATGAGTTACAGAAACAACACATTCATATTTTGGATAAAACCATTTGTAACCTGTTTTCTTTTCAATATAATCTGAAAATTCTTTGTTTATTTCATTCCAAGATTTTTGATAAAGTTTTTTTGATTTCTCTAAAAAAGGGAATAAACTCTTGTATTGTATATCCATTTTTCCCAAAGCTTCTTTAGAAAAACCAAAAGCTTTTGCCATTTTTTTATCATACTTTTTGTCTATTGTAAACATCAGTTTCATGATAATTTAATAGTTTTTACCTAAATAAATGTTTCCCTTTGCCTCAAGAAACTAATTCTGAAACTAGTTTTATCCAAAATAAAATAAAAAATTAATAAAGTTTGTTATAAACCCAAACAAACAACCATACAAATAGAAAACTAATTATTGCAGCCTCTATTATACCGGTTACTATTCCTACAAAACTTAATGAAAAGAACAAATGCCATTTTATCATTTGTTCTACTGCTCCCATATAAACACCTAAGTTCCCAAGAATTCCTAACAACAACATAACTACTGCAGAAACAATTGCAGCTGCATACCCGGCAGCCAAAGCGTTTGGCTTTGAGTTTACTAGCTTTGAAGTTATTCTTTTCTTTTTAGTTTTTTTTACCATTTTATATACCTCTTTTTTATTTGTTAAATAAAAACAACTATTTAATTCTTTACTGCTTTCAAAAAAGAAATATTAAATTTATACCTACCTACTTCTTCTATTTCAGAAAAATTTGCTTGTTTAAGCATAATTGGAAGATACCCTTTATAGTTATCTTTGCCTTCTTCAAGAATAATAGTAAACCAGGAAAAAGGGGCAGTGAGTATATTTTTTGGTTTGCCTAAATCTGCTAAAAAGAGAATTCCATCTTTATTTATAACTCTATAAATTTCTTTCAAAGCCAACTGTTTATCTTTAGAATTAAGATGATGAAATACTAATGAACTATAAACTAAATCAAAAGAATTATCAGGAAATGGCAATTTTTGCATTAGACCTTGCCTAAAATGAATTGCCAAATTTTTTTCTTTAGATTTTCTCTTTGCAATTCCTAATATTTTTTCATCAGCGTCTAACCCATACAATCTTAACCCTTGATATTTTTCTTTTAGTTCTAAAGCTAAAGTTCCACTCCCACAACCTGCATCAAGAACTCTTGCATTAACACTTTTTATAGGAATAAGTCGTAATAAAGATTTTCTATATCGTTTCCCTAAACCAAAAAATCTACAAAAAAAATCAAATAATGGTGTTAAAAAATTAAACCTTGCTGCCGGAATAAATTTTGTCATGTTTTCCACCTCCAATAAAGAGCAAAACTTAATAAGATAATACTGATAAAACCTAATATTGGCTGAAACGGTTCAAAATAATTAAGTAACGCCGTGGTCCCAAATAAGAAGACAAGCAACTGGTTACATATAGGACAACCAAAAGCTAGAATACTTCCAATTCCTCCTGAGGCCACGGCTCTGTTACATTTTTTCACATTTTTTCTTTTGTACAAGTGAAGTGCCAGATAAACACCAAGAAGCAATGAGCTTACTATCAGAAAAATCCAGTCTAAATAATTTACTGGAATCATACGAGTAAACCAATAATTTGGAATAATGGCTGTAGGGATACCAAAAATAAAGAATAATCCGATACTTGATACAAATGCAATTAACCAATATTTTATCTTTTTCTTCATTTTACTTTTCTCCTTGTTTTAACTATCTTAATAAAACTCCAACATTGAAATAAAATAAGCAAAAATAATAATGCCACAATATAGTATTGTGCCCAATTATTCCACTGCAAATTTTGATAAATTGCTTGATTAAAATGTAAAAAAAGAAAATAGATTGCATGAAAACTAACAAGATAAAAAATGATGTGTGCAAGTAAGTGAATATATTTCCAACTTTTTACTCCAAAGAAATGTAGGGCTTTATCTGAAGAAGTTGCTAACAAGATTAATGTTAAAAAAAGAGCAACTAGTCCAATAAGATTAGCTAAACCAAATCCCGGAAAAATTAACAACTCTTTCCCAACTTCTGGCACATATTGAAAACCAATAAAAGTTAATAAGTTCCATTTGAACCATCCACTAAAAATAAGAACTGTGTGAAGTAAAGCCATTAAAGCAAACCAAATGCCAAATTGTCTTCTCCAAAGATAAAGAAAACTTGTTTTTCGCCATATCTTTGAAAGTGGTCCAATAAACAATACAACAAACAGCAAAGTAAACCCAACATCACCAGTTGCACGCCAAATACGGTGCCCCGCAGCTAAATTCTGGCGTAAAAAATAAAACAAAAATGTTAATGCTCCAGTAAAAAATGCAACAACGATATGTCGAAATATAGGAGAATATCTTAAACGCTTCATTTTTTTATTACCCTTGATAAACACCAAAAATCATCGCCTTGTAAAAATACTACAAAAGTAGCTAAAGCCAAACCAACATCCCTAACAGCAATATCATTATATCCTATTGAAAATACAATTCCAAACAAATGTAAAGAAAGCAATAAGGCTACTGGCCTAACCAAAAAACCCATTAATAACAATAATCCTAAAACAGTCTCAAAAAGCCCGTTAAGCAGGATTATAGTTGTTGGTAATAATGATAAACTACTCATCCAAGAAGGTAGCCAAGCTAACCAGGCTGAAGAATTTAACAATTGATTTAAACCAAACCAAAGAAAAACAAGTGCAATCGAAATCCGCAAAAGAGAGGGAGCGAAAGATTGCACTTGTTTCCAATAAATGTTCTTATTCAACAACTAACACACCTCTATGATCCATGTGACCTTCACCACAATATACGGAGCATATTAATGGAAATTCACCTTTTTGTAAAGCCACAAACTCTACTGGAACTGTTTGTCCTGCTGGTGCAGGAACATTCACTCCAAACGCAGGAATATTAACCCCATGATCAACATCAATACTAGTAACTAACAAACGTATTGCTTCACCTTCTTTAACTTTTATAACAGAAGGAGTAAATTCCCACTGTTCTGCTGTAACCTCAATCTCTCTGAACTCAGTAACAGCCATTGAATCACCATTTATTTCTTCTGAACCTGCACATCCAGCAATAATTAAAACACTAAAAACTAAAATTATTCCCACCACATATTTTTTATTCATTATCACGCCTCCGTTACTATTAAACTTGTCATCATCCCTGCTTCTAAATGTTCAGCAATATGACAATGCATCATCCATTCTCCAAAATTAGTAACATCTACTAAAACATCTACTGTACTTCCTATTGGAACTAAAACTGTGTCTTTCCATACTAAATTTTTTGATGGCATACCATCAATTTCAGTTACCAAAAAACGTTGCCCATGTAAGTGAAGAGGATGTTGCATAGGATGCATAGATTTAGGATCATTAAAAAAACGTATTTTCATGATATCACCAACTTCTGCTTCCATACCTAAATCCATATTCTCTTTTCCAGTTATAGGATCACGAAGAATCCAGGTAAGATCATTAGTAGTAAATTGCTTACTCATATCCACCATACCATCTTCCCATTCTATGGTTGATTCATCATGTTCTGCTTCACCCTCAAACTGTGCACGTTCTTCAACAGTGCAATTACCCATAACTAAGCCCCCCATTGAATGGCAAGGAAGCGCAGCCATTACATTCATAATTCCACCCATATCAACAGTTAAGTCTATCTGATAATCTACTGGCTTGTCAAACAATGGGCGAAATTTTTCAATATCTTCTTTAATTTTAATGTTTTCCTTAAGATTTAAAAATTGTTTAAAGTGTTGAGTCTTAGTAAGACCATTAACTTTAATTTTTCCTAAAGAAGTTACGCCAGAAGGATTTCTGTTCTCAATGTTATATTCACGCTTTTCAGAAAAGAATACTTCAACAATGTATCTTTCTGCAGGAGCAATTATAATGCTATCAACAAATTCTTCTTCTTCAAACTTTCCTAAATCACCACCAACCAGCTTCATTTTAGCACCATCAAAAGAAAGATTAAATGGGCGAACATTAGCCACATTGGTAAGATAAAAACGGATAATCTCGCCTTGCGCAACTTCTAAAGAATAATCTGTTTGACCATTAAGTAACATGGTGTTACCAAATCTTCCCATTAAGGCAAAATTTGCATATTCTTTGCCAAAAGGAACCATCACACCATCTTCAATAAGAATATCATCAAGAACGACTAATTCTTCAAGATCAACACTGTTAAAATAATCAGGAGAAGTTGGAATCACTAACATATTTCCAGCCAAACCAAGATCTTGTTGTCTGTCTTCCCTTACATGTGGATGATACCAATAAATTCCAGAATCAGGAAAATACAAAGTATATTCAAAGTTTTTTCCTGGCTTAACCGGCTCTTGTGAAATACCGGGCACACCATCATTTTTAACATCATGTCTTAACCCATGCCAATGAATAGTTGTTTCTTCTTTAAGCCTGTTCACAAAATTTACTTTTATTGTTGAACTTTGCTGAACCCTCAAAGCTACTCCAGGAACCACCCCATTATAAGCGTACATCATTACTTCCTGTCCATTAATTTGTTTAACAATTTCTTCTGCGGTTATAGTAAACTTCTCGCCATCTGCAATATCAACTATTGTTGGCGTGTAACTAGCAACAACGCCACCCGTGATATTGTTTTGCAAAAAAAACAAAGCCGCAACAGCTAGAAAAATAACAAGTCCAATCTTTATTTTTTTATTTATCATTTTTAATATAAAATTTTAAAAAATTAAAAAATCACTTTCCTGATAGTTTCAAATAAGTGTCCAAATCACAAACATGATTGTTACCCACCATACATCCACCACAGGCAGGTTCGCCTGTTGGTACACCATCAATAACAGGACCCATAGTCATGAACACATTCCCATCTTGTGCACAAAGTTCTTCAACTGAAAGTTCTTCTGCAACCACGCCTCCTGTTGTGTTGTTATTAGAAACACAAGCTGTCAATAATAGTAAAGATGCAAGAAGCAGAACAACCATCATTCTATTTTTTATTTGTTTTTTTATTTTATTCAACATTCTATTCTACCTCACAAAACGATCTATAATATCCTCATTAAACTCTTCCAACACTTTTTGCTGATTAAGTTTTGTTAATACTATTTTAGCTCCCATATTTGGAAATGGAGCAATGTAAACGTGTTCAGGGTAGGTTACTGCAAACTCTTCTAATTTTTCAATTAACCCTTCCTCGCAAGAATAATCTTCACAATTATAGTTAATTATTGCTCCAGGAATATTCCCTCCATCAGCATGTTCTAACATATGCTTATGAACTGCAATCTCCATTGGTTCTTTCAAAACATGTGATGAAGGACTAGCTTCTATATGTCCTTGCATTGTTGTTACAGGCAAAATTACTTGGTTTGAAATCATTGATATTATTAACCACATTAAGCCAACAACGGCTATAAGAGAAACACCCCACAATTTTATTTTCTTCAATTTTTTCTTACTCATCGAAGCCTTCTTCACCTCAAAGTGTTTTGTACGATTATGATCATTCAATGCACCTCTAGATTGAAATATTTTCTCACATTTTTTACATTCATATACCATTTTATTCCCCTCAAATCACATTTATTGTTAATTTTTCTCCATGTTCCTGACTACATGTAGGCACTGCTTGTCCATTTGTTGATGTTTCTATTGCAATAAACTCAACAGTTTTAGTTGTCCCTCCCGGAATTCCATCAACAATTCCAAACTGAGGTAAATGTAGTCCATGATTAACATTATCTTTATTATCAATTGTTAAACGAACTGTTGAACCTTTTTTTACAGTAATAATATCTGGTTGATATTTAAATCCTTGAAGAACAGTTGTTACTTCAAGAACACCGTCATTTGCAATCACTGCTCCAGTAGAACTTCCTCCAAAACTTGCCTTAAACCCAACAATAGTTATAATAACAATTAATGCAATCATTCCACCTTTTAGTAATAATGATTTGTCTAAATTTATTTGAACCATTTCTTTTTCCTCTTTATTTCACAAGTTGTTGTTACAATTTTGTTTGCTAGATATATCGTTGATGCTACTAAAAGAATAAGACCTAAAACTCCTAATTCTAAACCTTTAAATGGAAGAACCGCTAAAAAACTGCCAAAACCAAGTGTGCTTAACAAACCAATTGCACAAGAAGGACATGCAGGAGCAATAATGCTAACTAAAAGTCCTGAAGAACTTGCTCCAACAGCAGATTTAACTTGACGTTTTACTAAATATATTGTCATTGACAATACTATCGCAGCAAGCAATGACATTGCTATCAATAAAATTAGTGAAATCTTTGAAATTGCTACATGCGCACCAATTAGTAATGGAAAAAATAAAGAAAAATCTGAAAGTAACAGTTTATAATTGCTAATTAACAAATTAAATGAGACTAACAATAAAAAGAAAACAACACTAATTATAGCATAGCTAGGCTTAGAGTACACATTACGTAAAGCCTCTTTAAGGTTCTTCCACCACTTTTTTGT
>JABHXC010000036.1 GCA_018657475.1 Candidatus Woesearchaeota archaeon | reverse complement strand
TAACAGATTGTAGATGATTACATCAAGCAAGATTAAATAATAAATAATTGCTTCAATCATCTTTTTAGTAAAAGAAGATATATTATTAAATGTTTTCAATAAATTGGACTGTAGAAAACCTTAATAATTGTTGTATTAGGGCACGGCACTTCCTACAAGATAAATTTAATTTATCTTGTGTGCCTCGACTTTGTCAGGGCACTAATACAAAATGTAATTAGGGTCTCTACAGTGCCCAATAAATTTATATAGCTAAATAATTTAGTTTAATTGTATGAGAAAAGAGTTGTTGGTGTTTAGTTTATTGTTTCTGTTAGTGTTAATTGTTGGTTGTGGTAAGTTACAACTAGAAATTGAAGAAAATAATGAATCAGTAATTTTGAATGAAACTATTGAAATTGAAAATGATATTGTAGAAATAGAAGTTGAACAACTTAATAACACGACTTCATGTATATCTAATAGTAACTGTGAATCAGGAGATTTATGCATCAATAAAGTATGTGGAAAAATAGCAGACAATTATATTACTGAAGATTGTGATAACACTTGTAAAGTTACTGGAGCAACTATAATAACTAGTGATGATGAAACTTATGAAGTGTCTCCAGGTGAAGGGAGTTTTACTTTTGCTGGTGCAGTTGAATGGAAATTACAATCGACTCCAGATTATTGCCAGGGTGAAACACCAAAATCACCAATTAAATTGATTAAAAAAAATACAGGTAAAATTTTGTCTGAAGAGATCATTATTCTTAATGAAAATGAAACTTCTTCAACAATAACCCATCCAAACATTGCAAGAGTTCAATTCACATTAAATTTAGCTGTTGCAGATGAGACTTGTTCTTAATAAAAAAATATGGGCCTGGGGAGACTTTCAATAACTCTCGATTTGAGAGATCTTTTTGAACTCCCGACCACACGGAATCTTCACCGAATGGCGGCATATAAGCCGAGCGCTCCACCAGACTAAGCTACAGGCCCATAAATCATGATTACAAGAAGACACTTTAAAAACATTTGTGTATGGTTTTTGTGCATGATATTCAATTCTCTTCTCATTCATTTATAAAAACAGGCCAAAATCCGGAAGAACTACCGAGTAATTACAACAAAGTATTATAAACGTAGAAATCGATTCATTCTTTGGTAAGAACATGAACTTTAACCAAGTGAAAAAATTAATGGAGCGCAAGAAGGCTTCTAAAAAAGGAGAAAACGGATCTGCGTTAATAATGGGTGGTTCTGAAGAATTTGTTGGTGCAGTAACATTAGCAGGCCAAGGAGCATTAAGAACTGGTTGTGATATTGTAACTATAGCAGCACCAGAAAAAGTAGCATGGATAGTAAACAGATATTCTCCCGATTTAATTACTCACAAAATTTCTGGTAAAACATTTACACTTAAAGATGCTAAAGAAATGGTAAAACATGCAGACAGATTTGATGCAGTACTTGTAGGGAATGGAATTACAAGAAAAGCAGATAGGTTTTGTCAACATTTTGTTAGAAAGTCACAAAAATTGAAAGTTATAGATGCAGACGCATTGAAATCATTATCTTTTAAAGATTTTAGTAATTCTATTATCACCCCACACGAAACTGAATTAGAAATGATGTTGGTTAACAGTCAAAAAGAATTTTTATTACCAAAATTAAGAAAATCTAACGCTAAAGAAAAAGCTGACATTTTGCAAGGTAATTTACGATATTTTTTACAAAATAATAATGTGTTATTGTTAAAAGGAGCAACAGATATTATTATTTCAAGAAATAAAGTTGCATTTAACAGAACGGGTAATCAAGGGATGACTAAAGCTGGTACAGGAGATGTATTGGCAGGATTAGCCATTGGATTCTTAGCAAAAACAAAAGATTTGTTTAAAAGTGCAGTTGCAGCAGCTTACATTAATGGATTTGTAGGTGACGCATTGCTGAAAAAGAAAAAAGGATATTCTTTCATTGCCTCAGATATAGTTGAGGATTTGGCCAAATTTCAGAAAATAAGTAAAAGTGTTACTTCTACAGAAAAAAAGAAAGTTGCAAAGAAAAAAGTTGTTCAGAAAAAAATAGCTAAGAAAACTGTTAAAAAGAAAGTTGCTAAAAAGAAAAAACGTTAATTAGTCTTTGCATAAAAAGAGGGTATAGTGGTTAAGAGAAAAAGTAGATTAGACAAGTTTGTTCAGTTTTTAATCCCACCTTCTTTGGTTCTCTTACTTGTTTTAACATTAATAGAATTATTTTATCAAGTAAGTTTTGGCATGGGGATATTTATTGATATATTTGATGTCTATGTAATAATTGTTTTTGCTATTGATTTATATTATCGTTGGCAAGATTTGCCACACTTAGGACCGTATCTAAAAAAGCATTGGTTAGATGTTATTGCAACCATTCCATTTACTTTAATCTTTTACGGGATTCAAGGATTAGCTTTAATCAAAGCTCTTAGAGGAGTAAGAATTCTTTCCAGAGTAGCTAAATTAGCAAGGTATGGAAGACTGTTTAGATTATTAAGATTTGGAACAAGAACACCACGGTTCTTACGTATTGGAAAACACGCAAAGAAACGGAAAATTAGGAAAGTGCAACCGCATCAGAAAAAGATGAAAGGTGTACTGAGTTTCAAAGTTATCTTATTAGTAACTATAAACTCAATTATGGGAACAGGGATTTGGTTCCTGATTTCGGCTGGAGCTAAACATGCTGGACCAGCATCATTAATTTCTTGGGGAATTCTTTCAATTATATCCATTTACATTGCAATGTGTTTCTCAGAATTAACTGCAATGTTTCCTAAAGCTGGTGGAGTTTATGAGTTTGCTAAACAATCTTATGGACGATTTTGGTCATTCATTATTGGTTGGACAACAGCCATTGCAGGAAACGTTACAATTGCAATGTTATTATTAGGAGCACTACAATACGCATTACCAATTGAACAATTTGGACAATATTATATTCCAATTGCTTTGATTTTAATTATTGTCTTTAATTTTATAGCTTACAAAGGGATGCAAACGTCAACATATCTATTAGTTGGATTTGCTTTATTAACATTATTTACAGTATTTTCTATTCTTGTTCCTGGATTACTTAATGTAAACATTGAAAATTTTACACCTTTTGCTGTGTTCCCAACACTTACCATAGTGATCACTATTTTCTTTATTGCTGAAACATTCTTTGGATGGGAAAGTGCAATCTTTCTTTCAGCAGAAACTAAGAACCCGACAAAAGTTATGCCAAAAGCGTTAATTTATGGAACTATTATTATTGCAATTTTAGCATTTTTATTAGCGTTCACTGGTATTGGAAATATTCCTTGGGAAACTTTTGGAGAATCTGCAGCCCCAATAAGGGATTTA
The DNA here is from genome assembly GCA_018657475.1 of Candidatus Woesearchaeota archaeon. Taxonomy (GTDB): domain Archaea; phylum Nanobdellota; class Nanobdellia; order Woesearchaeales; family GW2011-AR9; genus JABHXC01. The sequence continues at coordinate 590 of JABHXC010000036.1, read as the reverse complement.
GGTGAAGCTAATTTTGGGTTTACAGGGAAAATAATTTTTACAATTTTGGTTTTCTTATCTATAATTGGTGCAGTGGCAAGTTGGACGATTACCGCACCACGATTGTTAATGTCAATTGCTGAAGATAAACTGTTCTTTGTACAGTTTGCAAAAATTCATCCAAAACATAAAAGTCCATACATATCGATTATTTTTCAAGCAGTAGTTGTATCGGCACTAGTGATAATCGGTGCGGGAAAGTATGAAACATTATTACACATGTTAATTCCTTTAGTTCTAGTAGTTTATTCAGCAGTGTTATTAGGAGTTGTAGTGTTACGTTACAAGAAACCTGAAGTTAAAAGACCATATAGAGTTATTTGGGGCAAATTTGGACCAATATTAACAACATTATTTATGATTTTTCTGTTAGTGATGTTTGTTAAAGAAACACATAATGCCTTAGACGTATTAAAAATCTCTGCATTCTTAGTTTTATTAGGAATTCCTTCTTACTTTGCTATTGAGATATTTTATGAGAAAAAATATGTCACATTACGAAGAAATGTACGTGCCTGGTTTGCACACCGTTATCACAAATTACCATTATC
>JABHXC010000035.1 GCA_018657475.1 Candidatus Woesearchaeota archaeon | reverse complement strand
TTTCTTTTCTTGTAATACTTCCAGAAATCATGACTGCACCAGGAGCTGCAAAGATAAAACCAATAACTGCTGCTAGACCTAAAGCGAGATATAACATCTGATCAAATGCACGAAATTCAGCAACACAACCATAATGTTGAGCTGCAAATTTATGTGCTAATTCATGTAATAAGAAACCTAAACCTGCAGTAAACAATGAAACTAAAAAAACTATCAAAAAATATGATGTAAATAGATTAGTAAGTGCTCTGCCAGATAATACATAAACCCCTGTAAAAACAAAGGTGAAAGCTAATGAAATTGCAATCCATGCTTTAAGAATATCAATTAATTCAGTTTTTGAAGTTCTTATCTTACCCAGTTTAATCGCTTTGTTCATTTTGTAATCTCTCTTTGATGTACTGTTTTAGCCGTCGTGCCTCTTCTTCTAAAGTTACCAACATTTCTACATCACCGAAATGTTCTTCAGCACAATTGTGACAATAAAACTCTGATATATTTTTAATTTTATACAGTGCTTCTGCATCACAAACAACACACTTTTTTTGCATAGGTCAAAAAAGTATGTTGCATTTAAAAAACTTACTTGAGTAAGAACTGTTTTAACTCTTCAATTTCATGATTAGTAACCGCACAACCGTTATATTTAGTCGCCCATAAGACAGATTCTAATAATAATTCTTTTGCATTTTCTTGTTGAGGCAAGTAGCAATCAAGCATTCCTAATTTGAAAGCAACACCTACTAATTCAATCGAACGAATGATAGTTACTCCTTTTAATTGTTCTTGAAACTGTTTCATTAAAAGCAAATCAGTTTTCACATCATGTTTAAAACGATGTTCTAACAAACTTTCCATATTTTCTGGTTTCTCAATAAATAAACGCAAAGTTCTTTCATCCATAACTACCGCAGCATCATCTAATTGACAAGCTGTAGAAATAGATTCTACTTCACCTTCTTGTACAATATCTAAAGAACGTTTTTTAACTGAAAATGTTTTATTTGCTAAAGAAATTAATTCATCTACACGTTTTTGTGGAACATCTGTATAAACTTCTAAAATTCCTTCATTAATTAATCTCATAACTTGTAACGCTTCAAATTGAAAACGATGAATTGTTAATGGCCTTTCAACCAACTCTCTTTTAACTGCAGGAGTTATGTAAAACTTCCCACCATATTTTTCTTTTAATTTAGGAAGAATCCAAATTAAACGAGACATTACTAAAGTAATAATTGGACCAGCATCAAAAAATAGTGCTTTCATTGTTGTACTCCAAACAATTTGAATGCCGTTTTCAACCTATCTGTAGCGGGTAATGATTCATCATGCGAATCTAATGCAGTTGTTTTTCCAGCATAATGTTGTAAATCCCAGTTAGACAATCCCATTAATCCTGCTGCTTGTCCCATTGACAAACCTTTTTCTAATAATCTAGTACCTTTCTTAATCCTTGCTGCAGCCATTACATCCTGTAAATGTTCTTTTACAGCAACATTTCCTTGTCTTACAAGCTTATATAACAATTTAATTGATCGGTTATATTTAGTTAAATCGCCTTTCTGTAATGCAGCTCTTGCCCTCGTTAAACTCCGAATAATATCTTGAAGAACTTTTTCTGGCAATTTATTAACCACTTTACTCATTGAATAAATTAAAACGGTTACAGTAATTAAATCAAGTTCTTTTCTTACAGCAACATCTTCTATTGTTCTATCACTCAATGCTGCTAATGCAATAATGTCTTTATTTTTTTTCTCAAGGATACTAGTTACTTTATCTAAATCTTGTAAAATTTCTTGTTTCAACTCTTTTTCCATATCCAAAAGAAGCTAACAAGATTATATTAAAGTTTGGGTACAAACGTTTTTAAATTGTGTAAAAAAACAAACCAAGATACAAAAACAAAATAAAAAATTATTTCGGGCCTGTGGCTCAGTGGTAGAGCGCTCGGTTGGCATACAATTATTAGTCCAAAGATCGAGAGGTCCCGGGTTCGATTCCCGGCAGGTCCATTACCTAGTAATGTCCTGACGGTTTCAAAAATTACTTGTTTTCGTTATCGGCAGGTCCATACTCCCTAATCAAACAATTTTAAGAATTCACTATACCCTTCTTCAACCAAATTATCCTTAGGAACAAATCTTAATGCAGCAGAGTTCATGCAGTATCTCACATAATCATTCTCTTTCGGACCATCCATGATAATATGGCCTAAATGTGAATCTGCCTTTTTACTTCTAATTTCTATTCTTTTAGTTAATAATCTATAATCATCATGTTCTGTTACAAAACCTTCTTCTATTGGTTTTAGAAAACTTGGCCACCCAGTACCAGAATCAAATTTATCAGTTGAACTAAATAATGGTTCTCCGGAAACAATGTCAACATAAATTCCTTCTTCATGATTGTCCCAATATTCATTATCAAAAGGAGGTTCAGTTCCTTCTTTTTGTGTGACTTTATATTGTAATGGAGTTAATTGCTTTTTCTTTTCTTCTAAAGAATCCTCTGTCCATAATTCGTTTAGTCTTTCTTTTCTTCCCGAACCATCTTTATATCTTTCATACTGTGCAGTTTTTTTCTGTGCATAATCTTGATGATATTCTTCTGCTTTATAGAAAGTAACCGCAGGTAAGATTTGTGTAACGATTGGTTCGGTAAATTGTTTTTGTTTCTCTTTTTTAGAATCTTCAGCTAATTGTTTCTGTTCTTCATTATGATAAAATATTGCTGTCCTATATTGTGTGCCTTTATCTACAAATTGTCCTTCATCATCTAAAGGATCAATTTGTTTCCAGAAAATATCTAATAATTCTTCATAACTAATTTCTTTTGGATCAAATTTAATTTCAATAGTTTCATAATGCCCTGTAGTTCCTGTTAAAACATCTTCATAAGTTGGATTTTCTGTAGCTCCTCCAGTATAACCAGAAACTACTGCTTTCACTCCTGGTAAACCCTCAAAAGCCGATTCAGTGCACCAAAAACAGCCCCCTGCAAATGTAGCGTTTTCATAATCCTGATCATTTAAATCCTCATTTAAATCTTCCACCATCACACACCCCGTTAAAGTAATAAGTATAGCTAACAATATAACCCATCTCATAGAACAATTAAACATTTAGAGTTTATAAAAATATTGAATACAAAATCTTAACTAGAAAAAATAATATAAATACTTCTAACTAAAAAACCATTTCGCTTTTCCAGTTACACAGTTTATTTAAAGATAAAACAACTATTACTATTTTTAATGCCAAAAGATAAAAGAGCTCAAAGCCCAATTGATTCTGTTGTTAATCAAGCTCTTACATTTGTGTTTGATCCAGTTAGAGATACAGAAAGAATAGATATTATTCATAATGGGAAAAAACCAAAACTTCTCTCTAACATCTTTGACATTCTAAAAAGTGAATTCAATGTTAAAATTTCTTATAGGGTTGTCGAAAAAACTAGTTATGAACACGAAAAGACTGCGTATGAAGTTGACCTCACTAGTATTAGCTTAAGCACAGATAAAGGTTACATGAAAAGAATAAGAGGAAGAATGGGAGAAATCAGTGAGTTTTTAGAAGATCCATCAAAAGATCGCAAAGAAACTTTTCAAAGATACTAAACTTCTTCCGCAACAATACTTCTTAACATATGACTAATAACACGAACTTTAATTCTCTTTTTCAGAGGCAACCTTCCTTTAACCCCAATTACTAATGGATACGTGCCCATTTGCCTACAAAATGTAGTTTTACCATCGTACATCTCAGTAAAAACATCACTCAACACAGTTCCAATAGGCACTAATTTCTGTAATAATGGATAATCTATCTCTTGCCTAACCTGATTTCTCCATCGCCAATACAAATGTTTATTTTTCCTTAAATACTTATTACCACCATGTTTTTCTAAAAATGTATTAGGTAACACTGCTGCCTGCCTAATGTTAATTCTACGTAACAGCAATCCACCATCAATAATTTTTTGTAAAGCTTCCATATTTGCAACCTGTGTCTTCTTACTTTCTTGTAATAAACCAAAAATAATGTTAATACCAGGCAAATAGTGCGGCATACCGTTTTTCCCACATTTAGCACCATACTTGTTAATTTGTTCAATAGCTTTATGAGCAATGATTGGCATTGTGTTCAATAAATTAGCTTTAACAACAATAGGATCAAAAGATTCAACTCCAAATGCTGCAATATTTCCGGGAGTACAATATTTTACGATAGCTTTTGTTATTTCCTCTCCTCCTTTAGCAACAACAGAATTAGGATTAACATTATCAATGTGTAACACTTCAATATCTTTACATTTTTCACGTATCTCTTTTAAAGTCCCAATAGGATCATCTGAAGCGTAGAAATCAGCTTGTTTACCTAATCTAAAATATCTTGCCCCTTTATTATAAAATTCAACAACCTCTTTTACTACATCTTTCTTTTTTCGATTAACAAATGTACTTTTCAAAGGTTCAGTACAAAAACTGCATCTACCAACTTTACATCCTCTACCTGTTTCAATTTCAATCATACGCCTATCAGGTATTTGCTCTAACAATTCTGCTCCAGACAAAGCATATTTCTCTAATTCATCAAATGATAAAGAATAATCTACCTGTTCAAAATTATGTTTAATTTTCTCATAAAATTTTCCACCTTCTAATTGAGTTCCAAATACAGCAGGTCCAGTTAGTATTTTCTTACAACGAATATCCTTTACTAGTGGTACAACCTCTTTTAAAGTTCCAGGAAGAGCAGTAAGATATTTCCCAGGAACATGAACGCCTAAAATAATTACTAAAACATCAGTTTTTGGTAATACTTCAGAAGCTTTGTTGTTAGTTAAATTATAAATTAGAATGTTTGTCTTTTGTTTAACTGTTGGCTCTTTAATAATATCACCATATTTTTTCCATAAACGAAGATCATCAATAGTAAGATAAGTAACTCCATGTCCTTCAGCTTTTAATTGGCCATAAATATAACGTGGATATGTTCCTAAGTATGGAGGCACACCTAATCCAGATGCTTCATCAGTGTAACAATCCAATATTGTATAGTGCATGAGTATATTCTACAGAAGACATTTTATAAATTGTTCTAACAGAAAAGGAGATTTAAACACGAGAATCTTTTTAAGAGAATAGTTTTTTCAAAAGATAAAGAGGTATTAATCGATGGCAGGCTTAGCAGATTTAGTTATTGGAGTTTCAGGGAATATTGGAGTTGGAAAAACAACATTCACACATGCTCTTGAAAGAGAACCATTCAAATCACGTTTGTTAGAAGTACTTAATAACAATCCATTAGCAAAAAGAGAGATCACAGTTTTAGAAGAAGATTTTGATTTAAAAATTTTAGATGCATTTTATTCAGATGCACAACGATTTGCTTTGGCAGCCCAGATTTATTTTTTTAATGCTAGGTTAACTCGTGAAAGTATAGTTTCAATGACCCCTGGCATTGTCATTGTTGATAGGCCAATTGAAGAAGATTATCATGTTTTTGGAAAAGCTCAAAGAATCCTTAATAATATGAGTGAAGCTGAATTTTCGGTCTATGCAAGAAATTTTGAGTTGATGACTAATGGTATTGCGCCACCTGACGTTTTTGTTTATTTAAAAGCAGACGTTCCAGAATTACAAAACCGAATTAAAAAACGTGGTAGAAAAGAAGAGCAAGGTTTAGTTAAAGACCCATCATATTTAGAAACTCTTGAAACACTTTATGCACATTTTTTTCGTGAACAAAACAGTTCTCCTGTGATAGAAATTGACGCAAATAATGTTAAATTAGGAAAAAATGGTGAAATTGATGAGATATTTATTAGTCAAGCTCTTGAACAAATTATTTATGAAGTTCAAAAACAAAAAGTTGGAATTAAATTAACTCCACACCTTGGTCCTTGGCTTTCATACAATCCTACCGAAGCAGTCATTAAATCAATTAATACTGAGAATGAATTGCAAGGATATTTGCAAGAAAATAATAAGTTACTAACTGTTGCAGGAAATATTGGTCTTGGTAAAACTGCATTTGCCAGAATTCTAGCTAATGGATTAAGAATAAAAGGATGTTATGAGCTTGATAGTGAAAGTGATGAAATTGGAGACCAATTACTCTCTAACTTTTTAAGAGATAAACCAAAACACTGTTACGAATTACAAAAACATCTTCTTAAAAAAAGACTTACACAAAGAAAAAGCAATTTATCTAATGTAATAAGCATGATTGAAGACCGCACACCTGAAGAAGATCCAGCCGTGTTTCATTCATTATTTGTTCAGCAAGGGCTGTTAACTAAGCGAGAATATGATGAACTTCAAGTTGAAGCACGTAGGGTTTATCGTGATGCACCAAAGTCAGACTTAATGATAGTGTTACAGGGCAAGCCAGAATTATCTTGGCAACGTATTCTACAAAGACAAAGATCCGAAGAATTAGAAGGTGGCTGGTCATTAAATAAAGACCTAAGACCTTTAGCAAAACTCTATCAAGAATTTCCAGAAGTGGTAAAAGAATATAGTTTACATCAAGGGCCAGTTCTTATTATTGATGTAGATAGGGTTGACATTACGCAAAGAGCTCATCAAGGTTTTGTTTATGAACAGATCCTTCAATCTTTAAAACAGCCATAACCTTTAAAAATACTCTGCCGCTTCGGCCTATTATGGCCCCGTGGCTTAGCCTGGTAGAGCGCACGACTGATATATTGGCAGAATGAGAATGTTCTGAACACCGATGATTGAAATCGTGAGGTCCCGTGTTCAAATCACGGCGGGGCCATATTTTTCTTTATCTATACTTAAAACCATACATTTCAATTCTATAAATCTTTAAATAGTTGTCATTCCGGAATACTTACAAAATCGACTCGAAAGAGGGGGTGTCGAATTATGAAAAAAATAGTGACAATTACGTTTATCCTGGTAGTAGCAATTTTCTTAGTAGGTTGTGTAGAATACAAATCATTTGGTGCAGATGATACTCAAGAGGAAGAGATAGATTTAGTAGATGAAATAGCAGCTATTGAAGAAGATATTGCTGCTGAGAATGAAGATTTATTAGAAGAACCAGCTTTAGAAGAAACAACAGATCTTATTGAAGAAACAACTGCTGATGGCGAGTATGTGATCACTGTTGACGAAAGCGAACTTATTGATTTAATGGCAAATATTGTTGATCCGGATGAAGATAATGTAACTTATACTTTCTCTCCGCCTTTAAGTAGAGAAGGTGCATGGCAAACCAGTTATGGTGATGCAGGTGAATATTTAGTTACTTTAAGAGCAACTGATGGCCAGTTAACTACTGAAGGAAAAATCAGATTAGTAGTAAATAGAGTTAATGTCCCACCGGTATTATCAGGAATTAAAGATATTACTGTAAAAGAAGGAGAAACAATTAATTTCGAACCTTTAGTTGAAGATCCTAACAATGATCCAGTAACTGTTACTGTGTCAGAACCTTTAAGATCCGGATTGTTTGTTACTGACCATACAAGTTCAGGAGAATATCAAATTACTGTTTCAGGTAGTGATGGGGAACTTGCTTCAGAAGAAACATTCACTTTAACTATTACTAATGTAAATGTACTTCCAGAATTAGCTAACTTACCTGAAAGTATCTCAGTTAAAGAAGGTGAAACTGTTACTGTTCAACCAGAAATCACTGACCTTGATGGCGACAATGTTCAGCTAAGTATTAGTGAACCTGTTGGAGACGATGGTGTTTGGGAAACTGACTTCACTGATCACGGAGATTACATTGTAACAGTTACTGCAAATGATGGTAAAGATACAGTTACACAAAGATTACGTGTAAATGTTGAAGATGTTAATATGCCACCGCAAATTGTTGACGTGTACATTGATGTCAATTAATTTTTTTATTTTTTTCATAATTAACTAAATTAAAGGAGACACTATGACTGCAAAAACATGGCACATTGTTTTAAGTATTATTATGATACTTCTATTAGTCCAAGGTGCAGTTGCAGCCTCCAGAACTTTTCGAATACAAGAAACCGATTTTGTTAAAATTACTGCTGACGCAATTGATTTAGATCAAGATAAGGTAGTATATTACTACACCCCTCCCCTAGATGACCAAGGAGAATGGCAAACAAATTTTAATGATGCAGGAGAATACAATATTACTATTACTGCTTCAGATGGCATTGATCAAACAACACAACAAGTTAGTTTAATTGTTACAAATAAAAATCAGCCACCGGTAGTAACTGAAAATAAGCTAAGTATTAAAGAAAAACAAACTATTGCACTTCGAGATTTTGTTCAAGATGCAGACCAAGACGCATTAGAATTTACTTTTTCTCCACCGTTTGATAGAGAAGGAGAATGGACACCAGATTATAACGATGCTGGCGAAATCGTTACAACTTTTACCGTTTCCGATGGAGAATATGATGTACAAGGAAGAATTGGTGTAACAATCCTTAACACTAACCAACCACCAGAAATAAAAGAGATTTTTAGTTCTAAAGCTACTGTAGATGCTAAAGAAGGAGAAACTTTCCGGTTTTTTATTGATGTTAAAGATAATGACGGTCAACCAGTAACATATTTATGGCAACTTGACAAAAATAATCTTACTAATGAAGATTCTGGCAAATACTTTTTTGACTTTACAAGTGCAGGAGAACATACACTAGAAGTACGTGTTAGTGATGGTGAAAGTGTTGTTGTTGAACAATGGAAAATAGATGTAGATAATACTAATAGAAAACCAGAAATCACACATGTTCCAATTGTTGTTAGTGAAGGAGAAAAAGTAGAGTTACAATTACCTAAAACAGACATTGATGGTGAAACATTAATTTACAGTTATGAAACCCCATTTAATGAGCTGGGAGGCTGGCAAACAGATTTTAACGATGCTGGTGAGTATAGTATAAAAGTTACAGCAACAGATGGTGATTTAGATGATACTGCACGAATTCAAATCACGGTTTTAGATGTTGATCGCGCACCTGCATTATTACAATTACCCGAACAGATTACAGTAAGAGAAGGTGAACAATTACTATGGGAAATTAACGCTGAAGATCCTGATGGAGACAAAGTTAGCCTTACTGTTATTAATGCCCCTGAAAGCGCTATATTAAACTCTAAAAACGAATTTTTATGGTCACCAGACTATTCAACAATTCAAAGAAGTTACGGATTTTGGAGTAACTTGCTTAATAAATTAGGTTTAGAACATTTCTTGTTAAAAAAACGGTCAATTCCAATTGTTGTAGAAGCATGTGGAAAAGCAGAATGTCAAACTGAAGAGATCAACATCATTTTATTAAATACAAATCGAGCACCAGTAATGGAATTTATTGATTCTGTAGAAATTAATGAAACCGAATCAATTTTAATCAATCCAGTTGCTACAGATCCAGATGGAGATATTGTAAGGTTTACTTTTAGCAATCCTTTAAGTAGAAGAGGAGGAAGTTGGACAACCAATTACAATGATGAAGGAACCTATACAACAACCGTTACTGCCACTGATGGCCAATTAGCAACAACACAAGATGTAACAATTCAAGTTAATAGAAGAAACCAACCACCAAAATTAAAAGTCAACCATAACTCAGTTAAAGTTGATGAGGGTGAAGAGTTCACATTAAAATTAACAGCTACAGATCCTGATGAAGATTTGTTAAATGTCAGTATCAATAATCTTCCGCCAGGAGCATCTTTCTCTGATAATGTTTTTGTTTGGACACCAAATAGTCAAACAGTCGTAGATAATGATACAGAAACAACTCTTTGGCTAGAATTTATTGCAGAAGATAATGATTTTAATTCAGTAGCTGTTACAGAAGTTAAAGTTAAAAATGTAAATCAAGCTCCAGAATTAATCGATTTCCTTCCAAATCAATCAATAACTGTTAATATGAATGAACCAATTATTTTCCATATCGCTGCACGAGATTTAGACAAAGAACGCCTAAGTTATGATTGGGATTTTGGTTTTGGTGAACCTTCAGTTAGCGGATCTTCAACAATTGAAAGAACATTTACATCATCTGGAGAAAAAACTGTTAAAGTTACAGTTAGTGATAAAGAAGAAAGTTTTGAACATGAATGGCAAGTTTATGTTAGGGAACAAATTTATGTCCCTATTCCTACAACTCCTGCACAACAAGATCCATTTTCAGTAAAAGTGTACGTTATTGAACATGACGGCCCATTATCTTAATCCATCTACAGAACTTTAATAAAGTCATTAAATCGTAAAATTCTATGGAAGATATCTATAAAGTTGCCCTACAAACTTTACAAAAAAATAAACAAGCTTTAGTGTTTGTTTCTACTAGAGCGAGTGCAGAAAAAACTGCAGAAACCATTGCAAAACTTACAGAAAAAAATCTTCCAGAATTAGAAAATTCTATTTTTAAAGCCGCATCAACTCCTACAAAACAGTGTAAAAAATTAAGCAAATGTGTAAGAAAAGGAATCGCTTTTCACCATGCGGGATTGTTACAAAAACAAAAAACTCTGATAGAAGATAATTTTAGAAATGGTACAATTAAAATCATTTGCGCAACCCCCACATTAGCCGCAGGACTATCTTTACCAGCTTACCGTGTGTTGGTTAGATCATTAAAACGTTATTCTGGTAGGTGGGGTATGGACTGGATTCCAGTATTAGAATATTTACAAATGGCTGGCCGTGCAGGAAGACCAGAATATGAATCAGAAGGAGAAGCGATTACATTTGCTAAAAACGAAATTGAAAAACAGGAAATTTATGAACGGTACATTTGTGGTGAACCAGAAGACATTTATTCAAAACTTGCAGTTGAACCAGTATTAAGAACTTATCTTCTTTCATTAATTTCTTCAGGAATTATTAGAAATGAAAAAAGTATGTATGAATTTTTTAATAAAACATTTTGGGCATTTCAATTTCAAGACATGCCAAAACTTCAACAGATCATGGAAAAAATGTTACATCTTTTGAATGATTGGCAACTCATTCTTCTAACTAATACTAAACAAGACGATTTTTCTCCAGCTAACACTATGAATAATAATGAACAAAAAATGCGTCCAACTTTACTGGGTAAAAGAGTATCTGAGTTATATCTAGACCCATTAACAGCAAGACATCTGTTAGATTCACTAAAAAACTTTGACGAAACAAAAAATTCTTTTTCATTATTACAAATGATAAGTAACACACTAGAAATGCGTCCATTACTTAGAGTTAAAGTTAGAGAACAAGAAAAAATCAATGAAGGGTTAATGAAACATTATGATATGTTACTTAAACCTGAACCAAGTTCATTTGATATTGATTATGACGATTTTTTCAATTCTATTAAAACAGCTCTTTTTTTTGACGCCTGGATTAATGAGAAAAATGAAGAATTTCTTTTAGAAACTTATGGTGTTAGGCCTGGAGAAATAAGAGTAAAAATTGAAGCTGCAAATTGGCTTCTTTACGCTGCTCACGAACTTGCAGATATTATGGATTATAAACATGCTCAAAGAATGATTAAAAAACTTAGAATTCAAGTAAGAAATGGAGTTAAAGAAGAACTTCTCCCATTATTAAAACTAAAAGGAGTTGGAAGAGTTAGAGCAAGAAAACTTTATTTGCATGGAATTAAAGATTTAGGCAGTATCAAAAAAGCCGACATTACTACATTACTACAACTTGTTGGAAAAGCAATAGCAGTAAGTATTAAACAACAAGTTGGAGAAGAAGTTAAAGAAATCCCAAAAGGCACAAGAAAAGGGCAATTAAGTTTAGAGAAATATTAA
>JABHXC010000034.1 GCA_018657475.1 Candidatus Woesearchaeota archaeon | reverse complement strand
TGGAAGTAAAAATGAGTAAGAGATTAGAAATTGTTGTTGATGCTCTTTCAAGATTGGCAAAAAGTCGTTTAGTTTGTATGCCATTATTTAGTTCATATGCTATTTTGAGGGGTGAATCTCCTGAATATCTTGCAAAACAAGGTAGGTTTTTTCAAACCCATAAAGAATATCGATCTATTGTTTTAAAAGCTGCTTGGGAAGGGCTAGGGGTAGATAGTTCTGCTGTGTATAACAACAGATTAGCACGTCATAGTTTTATGGATCCTAGTTTGAAAGAAGTGATTGGTGGGTTACCTGATGTTGAATTCTAGAAGAAAATTAGAAAGCTTTTTAGCTTTTGTTATATGTTGGAAATAAATGAAAGGAATTTTATGTTTTGGCGATAGTATAACTTTTGGAAGAGGAGAAAAACCTAATTTTGGTTGGGTTGGAAGATTAAAAAGAGATTTTGAAAAGTTAAGCAATTGGCATGTTGTTTATAATTTAGGAATACCAGGAGATACTTCTTCTAATTTGCTAAATCGTTTTGAAAATGAAATTAAAACAAGGGTAAAATATTTGCGAGAAGGAGATCAGTTTGTGATTGTAGTGGGAATAGGAACAAATGATACTCCTGGGGATTCTCCAAAAAATTCTAATATTTCAATTAAGAAATTCAAAAAACACATTACTAAATTAATTACAATATCTAAAAAGTACTCCTCAAATGTTTTGTTTCTTGGTTTATCTCCAGTAGATGAAAATTTAACTTTGCCTTGGGAAGGTTTTTATTATACTAATGGTAAGCAAAAGAAGTTTGAAGAAGTAATAAAAACTTGTTGTTTGGATAAAAAAGCTTTATTTTTACCTCTTTTTGACACTATGATTAAAAAGAACTATCAGGAATTATTAAAAGATGGACTTCATCCTAATTCAAAAGGTTATGATTTTATGTTTAATATAATTAAAACATTTTTAGAAAAAAACAAATTAATCTAAACTTCTTCATACCTGAAACAAGACATTTCATGATCGTTAACCATGCCAACGGCTTGCATATAGGCATAACATATTGTTGATCCAACAAACTTGAACCCTCTTTTTTTCAAATCTTTAGCCATTGCATCAGATTCTTTTGTAGTAACAGGAATATCGTTCATTTCTTTAATTTTATTCTTAATTGTTTTACCATTTACAAAAGACCAAATGTATTTGTCAAATGAACCAAACTCTTTTTTGACTTTTAGGAATTCTTTTGCATTAATAATTGAAGCTTCAACTTTTAATTTATTTCTAATAATTCCTGGATCTGCAAGTAATCTTTTTTTGTCTTTATCAGTGTAATTAACTATCTTAATGGCGTTAAAATTGTCGTAAGCTTTCTTATACGTTTCTCTTCTTTTAAGAATTGTATCCCAAGATAATCCTGCTTGGGCACCTTCTAGAATTAACATTTCAAACAATAATCTATCATTATGTACTGGAACTCCCCAGTCTTGATCGTGGTAATTATGCTGGCTTTCCTTAGTTGCCCATTTACATCTTTTTACCATATTAACTAAAGAAAATAAAAAAATTATTCTGCGGATTCTTTAATCCGAAGAGTATCTTGAATTAAAACTCTATATATGTAATCTAGAGTTAGTTCAATTTGTTTAGTAGATAAAGTATTCTCTGCTAGTGCTTCTTTTAACTTACAGACAATATCAGCTTTACCGTCTCTTAAACGAGCTTCATTAACTTTACCTGCAGATTTACACTCCCATTCAGGGTCATCTAGACTGAAAGCTAGTTTGTCTGTTGTTGCACTAAACTCTTGACCAGGTACTGTAACATCACCGCCACCAACATTACTAACAGTAAACTTAACTGCCATAATTCCTTTACCAGCAGTATCTTCTTCAACTTTAGTTACAGTGATTGGAGCTCCTGAAACAAAAAATGTTTTTGCACCATTAACATCACAAATTCTACTATCTGAAAGATCTTCTTTTAAACAAACTTCTGAAACAATTGTATAAGTTTGGTAACGATACTCAATATTGCCAAACCAAGTTCTGTCAACAAATCCTGAAACTGATCCTTCATAAGTTGCATCTGATGCAAAAGTAATTGTTTCTTCTCCTCCTTCTGGAACTAACTCTGAAATTGGATCAAGAATTTCTGCATTAGGTAAACTTGAAGAAGCAATACCACTAAATTCTTCAGGAGAAGGTCCAAGTAATGAAACTACTACATCTCCAGCTTGGGTATCATACTCTCCTTTATTTTGAACAGTTACTTCAATTGGAAATGCTTCTGTATTAAAAATAGTTAATTTACCTTCTTCTTCAACACCAAAAGGTTCAAAGTCAGCAACAATTCCTTGAGTTCCTCCAAGAAATCCGCCTTCGGCAATTTCCAGTGAGTCGTCTGAAGAACATCCTAGTACAACAAGTGTTGTTATCAATAAAAGAACTATTGCAAATTGTGTGAATCTCATTATATGACCTCTTTATTATTATAACATAAATTAACCGCGAGAAGTATTTAAATCTTACTCTGGAGTCTCAATAATTTTTATCTGTTTACTAAATGAATCCATCATGCCATATTGTAAATCAATTTGTAATGGGGTTTCAAATGCTACTGTACCGGGAATATCATAAGTACAAACAATTTTACCTTGTCCATTATGTAATCTAACATATTTGTCTGAAGGTTTACAGTCTAAATAACCCCCACCACTTAGTTTAACATTGTATTTAATTCTGTCAAAGTCAGTAAATTCAAAAATACCTTTACCACAATCTCTAACATAAACGTCTGGACTTAACACTCTACTTCCTGATTGGTAATTTCTTACAGTGATTTCAAACACGGCTTTTCTTCCAGTCATATCAACACCAACATGACTAACTCCAATAGGGCCAGCTTGTCCTCCTCCTAAAGAAACATCTCTTGGCGTGCAAGCTTTTTGTTCAGAAGTTATTTGATAAAATGATGGGTCAACACAAACTTCAGCATTTGCATGTGTTTCATATTGATAACAAGTTAACACATTTAGTGTAGGATTATATTCAAATACACCTGGAGGTAATCTCACACTTGGTGATCTAAATTCAATTTGGTTAATACTGCCTTCTAAATTGTAAACATTTTTTCCTTCTAATTCTCCATAATTTGTTCCACAAGATGCTTCAAAATTTCCACGGATAATACTAGGGTCAAAACCGGTAATTTGGACAGCACAATCTTCTTGCTGTAATGTATATCCACCTTTATTTTCTATTTCTAATAAAGTAACTAATTCATTTTCATCATAAATCAATGGTGGGGGAAAATTGTTAAGAAAACTAGTCTTTACTCCTTCTGTACCAGTTCTTGCTTGTTCTAAGGCAGCTTCTGTTGATTGGACAGAATCTCCTGGAGCACTACTACAACCTGCAACAAATAAAATTGCAATGAGGACAAAACCTACTAACATCACCTTCTTTTGCATAGGTAAAGAAATGCCAAGAAAGCATATAAGCTTTTTGGTAAGCACTGAACCTTATCTTTGAGAATAGAGATATTAATAAATAAATTCTTGTTAAAAAAAATAATGGAAATAACAAGAAAGAGGCACAAAGGTTCTCGGCTTTATGAAATTGTCATTTCAAGAAAAGAGTTTGACGATTTGTGTGCTGATTGTCCAGAAAGTGGAGGTGTTTTATTTGGGAGAGATTATGACACTGAATTTTTTATTCAAAATGGAATAACAACTTCTGACTCTTGGAATTTTAGAAATGGGAGTTACTGGTTTTCAGTTGGTGCCTCGGTTCCTGTTCCGGAACCAGGTGCTTCTTTTGATGAATGGAATGCGGCTGCAAATGAGTTTTATGAGAACATTGAACAAGCAATTGCTTCTTCAAGGATTCTTCCAATGGAAACTTACCCCTTAACTTCTGATGATAAACCTATTAATGTAGGTTATGTACAATTACAGATTGAGTTAAAATAACTACACAAGATTTTTATAACGTCCACTTAGAGCAGAAATATGGTGAAAAAAGTAGTACATTTCAAAAAAGATTGTATCTCCTGTGGGGCTTGTGAAGCAATATCTCCGGAATATTGGAAATTGGATGAAGAAGGTCTTGCACAGTTATTAAAATCTAAAGAAGTTGATGATCATTGGGAACTAACTATTGATTCTGAAGAGGCTGCAGAAAAAAATCAAGAAGCTGCAGATGTTTGTCCTGTAAATATTATTCATGTAAAAGAAGACTAATGTTTGCTTTTTAATTCATGAGTAAATTTCCTATAATGTGTAAGAAGTTTTTGCATTATTCTTCTGTGTTCATGGGCAAGCTTGTTAATATCTATAACTTTACTTTCATGTTTTCTTTTGTGTTTATCTTGTTCTGTTAAAGTTTTAGCTTTATTGTGTCTTCTTTTATGTTTGTCTGCATGTTTACTATGTTTCTTAATCGCTCGGTTAATTTTTCTTAACTTTTTTGCATAACTATACAAATATGCGGATTCTTTTGTAAGAGACATAACATAGGAGTAATATTTTTGAGTATTTAATTCTTTATAATTATCATACAATGATCTTTCTGATAAGGTTCAAGTATTTTAAAGTCAATGACTTTGAAAACTTTTTCAATTTCTTTTCTTACTTGAATGAAAATATCATTCGGTTTTTTGGTAATGTCAATACTTCTAGCTTTTACTGCTAATAACCCATAACCGCCTTCTTTCAAATACAATTTACAATTTCTA
>JABHXC010000033.1 GCA_018657475.1 Candidatus Woesearchaeota archaeon | reverse complement strand
GTAGAAGTACCATTAATGTACGCGACTGGAAGTAACATCTACACAGGTGATAAGGCAGGCGATAACTTAGCATTAAGTCTAACCAACGTTACCGATGATGACTACTTTGTACTGAACTCTAAAGATGCAGCAACAGCTGGTAATGATGACGCTGTAACAACTGTACTACAGTATTTAAGTTCTAAGAATAGTGGTGATTCAACACAAACTATCAAGTTTAAGAACTTAAACACCGGAGATACATTTGAGCGAACATTCGAAGATGACTGTACATTTGATATCAGTGTTGGTGGTAAAACACACAACTTTGTTAATGCATCAAGTCATGTATGTACTTCAGACAACTGGCCAATTGCTATAAGCGGTACAGATTTCACCTACGATAATACCAAAAGTGGAAATGAAACTGTTCATACGCTTAGCATGAGAGATGCATCTGGTGCTTTAATTCAGGTTGCTGACCAAGGTTGGGGTACTGATGCTAATGGTAACGACACAGATAACGATTGGACACAAGGACTTGGAACTACTGAAGGTTTAACAGTAACCATTAAAGTTGATGACTCTGATAGAGGAGATGATGTAGTATCATTAACTTCAGCTCGAACTGAAACGCAGTATAACGTAACATACACTGCAACTGATGAAGTTAGAGCAAGCAGATTGTCATTTTCTGGTTGGACTTCATCTGATCCAGATGATACAGACGTAACCTGGGGTTATACTGACTATGGTTCAAAGCTGTACCATGTTGCTCCAAGTAGTACACCACAAGAATTTACCTTGACAGTTCCAGAAACTGCTCGGAAAATGGCACTTTATGTGACCAGTGGTGCAACAACTACATCAACATCTGCTTCAGGCGACTTAGCACCAGTTACTGTTGTTGATGCAACAAAACTTGATAGCGAAATTGCTTCTGTGGATGCACAGAACTTAATCGTTGTTGGTGGACCTTGTGTTAACTCTGTTTCAGCTGAATTGTTAGGAAGCCCAAGTGACTGTACAGAAGGCTTTACCCCTGGTCGAGCACGTGTGAAACTATTCGAACATGCTAATGGAAACATGGCAATGTTAGTAGCTGGTTTCTCAGGTCAAGACACAAGGTTAGCTGGACGTGTAATGGCACACAGATCTGGTGAGTTAACAGGAATGGAAGTTGAAATTGAAGGTACAACCTTTAGTGATGCAACAATCGGCGCACCTGCACCAGTAGTAATGGTTGAAGAAACTGTTGAAGAAGTTGTTGTAGACGACAGTACAGGAACAGAATAAGCCTAACGGCCTATTTTTCTTTTTTTTTCTTTTTTTTCATTTCTTTGTTAAACAAAAGACTTTTAAGTTGTGAAATTCTTCTTACATTAGAGGTAATAGATGCAAAACATAAGACCATACATACCTAGTGCTATATTTTTGCTATTATTAGTTCTAACTTACATAGTGATCAAACCTTTTCTAATAGCAATGTTTATAGGAGCTTTGTTGGCATATATGCTACATCCAATTTATCAACGTATTTTGAAAAAAATTAATTATAAGAGGTTAGTAGCGGTTTTATTAACTGTTTTGATAGTGTTAGTATTGGTAATTCCTGCTATCTTTATTGTTAAAAGTTTAATTAATGAATCTTACGTTTTATATTTAGGAGTTAGGCAACAACTAGCTGTTGGTGTGTTAGATGGGTGTCAAAGTGGTTTTTGTGCCCAAATTAACGGATTTTTAGAAGATCCAAGTATACAGTACCAAGTACAAGAAATTGCTAAAACGTCAACTAACTGGGTTATTCAGAAAGGTTCAAACATTCTGTTAAGTATTCCTCGTATTCTCTTAGGATTGTTTGTGTTACTATTCACATTTTATTATTGTTTAATTGATGGTAAAAAATTAATGTTACAAATTAGTGATTTTTTCAGTAAAAAACAAAGTAAATATGTTCACGTAATTAAAAGATTGAAAGAAATTATTCACGGAGTTGTTTATGGTTATTTTTTAATAGCGTTAATACAAGGATTATTGGGAACTTTAGGTTTTTTAATTTTTGGTTTACCTTCACCATTATTTTGGGGAGTTCTTATGACTTTATTTGCTTTAATTCCGGTGTTAGGACCTTGGGTAATATGGGCGCCTGCATCTCTTTTTATGTTAATTCAAGGTATATCACAAGATTCAAGTAGTTTAATTTTGAAAGCAATAGGTCTATTCATTTATGGTGCTATCATTGTTAGTACTTCAGATAACATTTTAAGACCAAAATTAGTAGGTGATAAAGCAAAAGTTCATCCAATATTAATTCTTATTGGAACTATTGGTGGGTTAGTTGTTTTTGGTCCAATTGGTGTAATATTTGGACCTTTGGTATTGTCATTGACTTCAGTGATTTTTGAAGTTTATGTTAAAAGAAAATCAGTATGATTTGTGTGCATAACTTACAAGTTGTTGGATATAAGTTTGTAGAGGCACATTGGTTGGAATATGTCTAAGAAACATTTTTCTGCCAACATGTATAGAATATGTTTTAAACATTTTATCAAAAACATCTCTTCTTGGAGTAGAGTCAAGAATATCTGTATAGAATAATTGTTTGTTTTTTACAGTAAGATATGTTTGGTAAAATTTGTATGGTTGTGAAGCGTGTCTAGCTGCAAGAAGCATTCCTATGCCGATTATCACAATGATTAATGTTAGTGAAACCCATTTGATAACTCCAGTTTCTGTTTCTTCTAGATTAAGTAAAGTAAGGTTGACTAAAATTCCAATGTAGAAAATTGATCCTAACAAAATTAAAATTAAAACTTTTGGAACTAAAGCTCTTGATTTTTTTTGTATAGTGCTATATTGTAACTGTTCTTGCATATTCTAAGAAAGTTTTTTTTGTTTATATGTGTTACTTCAAATGTAGCAACATTTGATAGTGCATATGGTATGCGCTCATTGTCATTCGCTTAACCATATATTGAAAAATGATGGGCCTGGCCGGACTCACAAAAAAGCTGCACTTTATTGGATAATTAAACACAGCTTAATTCTTGCACCGGCGATCCTCGCCATTCTGAAAATGGCAAACCATTTTGGAATACTTGGTTGCCAAATGAGTCAAGGCGATATCATAGCTACTAGACCACAGGCCCATGATTTAAAGGGACTGAGCAAGACAGAGTCGAGCGAATGTCGCTTAACTTATCAAATGGGTTTCCATTTGCTATCTAGACCACAGGCCCATAATCTATCATTGTAAACAAGACTTTTATAAATCTTCTCCGAGCAAAAACTTATAAACTTATTAACATTAAATCAATGTATGGGTGATGAGATGGACTTGTGGTATTCTCCTGATACAGATTATAGGTCAGCATTATTAGTTGAAGCTGGATTTATTAAAAATAAGAAAAAAGACGATTATAAATTAAACAAAAAGACAGGAACATATGAACCAGTAGATCCGAAATGTAAAATTAACAAATCTGATGCTGAAGAAGAGTCCATTGAGATTCTATCAGGGCAATATGGAAAAACTGGATTTCCTAAAGCAATTAAAAATTACAAACTTGTTTGGGAAGTTTATGATTTAAGTTTAGAAGAAGTTTATTTTTGGATAATTGATATGCTTAAAGATGGTTTTCCAGTTGTTGAAAAGTTAGAAGATTCTTTTGCTGCGGCAGAAAATTCTGCATTTTTTGGTGCATCACAGCAACGATTAGGTGCACAACAAGACCGAGCAACGAATTATCTTGCACAAAGTGGTAAGATGATTAAAGAACTTTTTCAAATGGTTAGGGAATTACGTATTCTTGATGAACGGCTTGGTTATTACAATGGTGCTATTAAACAATTAGAAAAACCAATTAACCAACGTGGAAAAAGTGATGAAATTACACTTAAAGGAATTTTTATTGATCTTGTACAAGGAGGAGCGAAAAATGCTGCTTCAATTTTTGGTATGGCACAACAATTAGAATTTATTACATTACCTGATTTATTTTTTGATGCTCCACCATTTGCTACAACAGAAGAATTAGAAAATTACATTAAAGGTATGGCTTCAAACTTTAACGATGCAGTATTAAGAGTTTTACAACGTCATTTACATCAATTTAAAGAGTGGAAAAAACATACTCATAATGAACATACAAACAGAAAAAAGTTTATGTTACAATATCTTTATCAGCATTTTGAAATTGTGAAAATGTACTTAAATTGGGTTAAACCTTATCTTCGTCATGTATCTAAATTAACGTTAAAAGAAAGAAACATGACTTCAGCTGATATTGTTTCAGCATTTGAAGGAAGTATGCTTGACATTGAAGTATTATTTCGTAACCCTACTTCAGTAGGTAAGACTGCTGTTAGTAGTTGTATTTTGGCTACATTTCAATATAGAACTCGTCCTGAACTAAAAGTTGTACAAGATGGATATCAACGTGGACCTGTACACATTGGACAGGTGGAAGTTAGTTTTCGTGCATATACTTGGACTAATGAAGAAGTTGCAGGGTATAAAAAATTGAAAGAAAAAGAAACTTTACAATTATTTGGAAAAGTTTCTTCGGCAGTAGAAGAAGCAATGAATTCTTTAGGAAGTGAACTAGATGAATATCTTGAAGAAGCAAAAGGTACAAAAAAAGATTCTGAAACTGATGAAGAAAAAGTTGATCAAAGAACTTTTATGGAAAAATTCTTAGGAGATTTTTATCGGGCTCCACAGAAAAGAAAAAAACCCAAACATAAAGACCGAAAAGAAGAAAAAGAACGAGATGAGAAAATTGCTAAACTGAAAAAAGGTTTAGCTAACAATGCTAAGTTCCATGCTTGGTTAACATTTAACACTTTCAAGAAAGCTCACGGAATGATTACCTGGTAACTTTTTTATAGTTCTAAATTATATTTAGCTTATGGTTGATATTGAAGATCTTCCTCCAGAGGAACGTATTAAGCGTTTAAAAGAGTTGCAGAAAAAGAAAAAAGCTGAGATCTCTGATGCCGAGAGGCTTTTGAAAGAAAGTGAAGAACAGTTAAGAGCTAAACATGCTTGGGAAGAAAAAGTTCCGGTTCCTGAAATTATGAAAGAAGAGGGAGAAACACCAGAAGAAAAAGAATTATTGCGTGTACATCGTGGCAGGGTTGATGAATTAATTGTTGATGATACTGAAGGATTAGCTGGTTTAGTGAAAAATGAGAAAATTCCAAACTCAACCGGAGATGAAATAAATTATAGATTAAATAATGACGATCGACAGGAAGCATATTCTATGCAGGATGAACAAGAAAGAGGATATGGGAATTCTGAGCAACATTTTGAAGAAAATCATGGAAAAGATATAATGCAAAGGTCTAATCAGCCATATTCTAGTTCAACTCAAGCAGAAGAAAATGATAAAATGCGTAATTTGTATCGTTCTGAATAATTTCTTAATAAAAAAATAAACATGGGGGCTCCCAAGAGGGGGTGAGGGTGGTAGAAACCGAAGAGGAAGCCCCATGATTGTAATCTATCAACTCTTTTTCCTTAATGACTGGAATATAGAACAGATATATAAATGTTACCTTTTTGTATACTGGTTGTTTAAAAAGGCGGAAGAGTACGATTTGGTAGTGACTTGTTGAAGAACTCTTTCAAGAATTTATCATATGATTTGGTTACTATTAATCTTTCTCTAGGTAAACATGAATAGTATCTCTCCCAGGAAAATCTTTCATCTAAGTAAATAACCGCTCCTTTGTCTGTTTCCGACCTAATACATCTTCCTGCAGATTGAATACATTTTGACATTGCGGGAAAAGTGTAGCCGTATTCCCAACCTTTACCAAATTTTTGTTGATAATAATTTATAATTTCTTTAGTTAGTAAATCTGGTCTTGCTAATGGTAAACCAACAACAATGACACCATTTAACAAATCACCTGGAAAATCAATACCTTCTGCAAAATTTGCTCCAGTAATTGCTAATAATAATCCATTTTTTGAAGCTTTAAACTGTGCTAGAAATATTTCTTTTTCTTCTTTACTCATATCTCTTTTTTCCCAGAAAAGTTCTTTCTTTGTTTTAATCATACTGCCTACTGTATCACGGAGATGGTATGAAGGAAAAAATGCAGCAACATTACCCGGCATTAATTCAGAAATTTTTGTAGTTTTTTCAGCAATGTTTTGAAACATTTGTTCACTTCTTGCAGTAAACTTTGTTGTAGTTTCTGGAACTACTAGGGATAACTTGTTACTTGCAGGAAATGGAGAACCATATGTTTTTTCCATGGAATTCTCAATCCCTAAAAGATCTTTAAACATGAAAGTTGGTTGTAATGTTCCTGACATTATCACTCCAGAATAAATTTGATTAAATATTGGTTTAGTTACTATAGATGGATCAAGACAAAGATAACTAAGTGTTAGGAAAGAGCCGTATTTGCCCTGTTTTTCACTAAGTATTCTTGTAAAACCATCTTCTTCACCTTGCCATGATTCAAGAAAAGAAGCAATTCCTCCCATTGAACTTTTTCTTTGTTTTTTTCTTACTTCATCTGCAGCATTTTCTAATTCAGTTGTAAATTGTTCATAATCTACAATTGCACTAACTTTTCTTATGAACTGTTCTTTCCTAATTAGGCATTCTTGTTCTTTGCCAATATAGTTACTTAAAGAATTAAGAATTTCCATTAATTTTTGTAGCCATTCAATTAGACCATGATAATTAAATTTTTTTGCTTCATGAATTGAATTTTTAATCATTATACTTGTTAAACTATTACTAACCATATCTCTGATTCTGTTTGGGAGGTTATGACCTTCATCAACAATCAAGATGACATCTTCAATGTTTATGTTAAGCTTTTTAAATAGTGATGCTTGAATAAAGTTATTAAAAATATAATTATAATCTCCAATAATTACGTCGGCAGTTTTTGCAACTTCTAAAGAAATTTCATAACTACACATTCGTCTTTCTCTTGATCGGCTTATTACTTGTTCATTGTGTAAAGGTGTTGTTTGTAATTCATTTACTAACACTTTAGCTTCAACTGTTGCTTCTTGTTTTTTCCTTGCATTATTAAAAAATTCACATTCACCTTTTTCTACAACTGCTTTACAATATTCATGAAATTCTCCGCCAAACAGGCCGGAAATTTCTTGATTGCACATCCATTTTTTTCCAATAATATCAACACAAGAAAATTTTGCATTGGTTTTTTTCTTAATTAATTTTAAAGTTTCAATAGCGATGTGATGTTGCGTATGTCGGTTAGTTAAGAAGAATACTTTTTTCTTTTGTTGCAATGCATTTTGTAATGCAACAGTTAATGCACTTGCGGTTTTACCTAACCCTGTGGGTGCGTGTGCAAGTAAAATTTTGTTCTGTTGAAATGCTGTGGCAATGTCAATAACTAGCTCTTTTTGGCCATCTCTAATCGTGCTGTGAGGAAAAAAGTTTTTAAGTTCTTGAGAAATCATACCATAAAGAAAAGCGGATCTATTAAAAAGATTCCTATTTTTCTCGTCTATAAATTGCTTTACCAAAAGTTTTATATAGTTCTGCTAAATACACATTGTAGTCAATAAATGTTTAAATATAACTATTCAAGCGTAGTTACGAGGGTGGTCACAAAGTGAATGTAATAGAGAAACAAATATTTGATGTGTTTTTTCGAGAGAAACCTGCCATGATGTTGGTAGAATTAAAAAATGCTTCGTCCCAGGTGTATGCCTCTGTGTTAGCAAAACAAATTGATTGCACATATTCACACGTAGTGAAAATTTTGCAAGAAATGCAAAAAGCAGAGTTAATTAATTTTAAAAAAGAAGGTCGATTGAAGTTGCTTGAGTTAACAAAGAAAGGGCGTGACGTCGCAGGACACATCGAACGAATTAAAACAATGCTATAATTCTTTTTTTTTTTTTTAATTTTTTTTAATTATTTTTAAAAATTTAATTAGTGTGAAGCTAACCTAGAACTCTTAGTATTCCGCCAGTTTTTGTTCTTTTATCAACAGTTACTATATAATTTTTACTTACTTCTTTGGTTTCAAGGCCGCCTTCTAAAAGTGCTTTCTGTTTTCTGAAAAAAACTTCTGCTCCTCTTTCCATGTAGGGTTGAAAAGTTTCTACGCCTCTGGAAACATCTATCTGTAATTTGGTTTCACCACACGCTGAATATTTATGAGTGATTAAATCTTCAGGCATCCCATTTATGAAAGTTCTATTTGCAAGATCTTGTAAACCCCCACAAAGTAGGTCTTCGGTAGTTTTTTCTTGATAATCTAAATCAGGAATTATTCTTCCAGAGAACAATCTTTTTCCAAGAGCTCTAATAAATTGTTTATTAAGAAATCTGACTTCATGTTGTGCAAAGTCAAGATATAACTCAAATGGAAATGTTGCTTCAGTAGGAATATCATCAAATGAATAAATGGTTTCTAAACGTTTTTCAGTTACTTCTTCAAGTAAACATTGATGTTCATATTGGAGATGAGTTAAACTAGCTGCTAGTATTCCACTACTTTCCAAATTTTTTACAATTCCTTGAATTTGTCTTGCTGGTATTTGTGCCATAATTAAAAAATAAAAAGTGTACTTATTCTAAGTACATTTTTAATCTGTTCATGTTTAATTTCCAATCAGCTGGAAGTCGTTTAGATCTTCTGTAGTATTTTGTTAGTCTTCGAATTTTTGAAGTAGCTAACTGCATACCTCTTAAAGATGTTTTATCATGCTTGTTTTTTTCATAATGAGTTCTTACCGCAATTAACTTTCTAATTAAATTTAGTAAATCTTCAGGAAGTTCTTTAGTGATATTGTTCTCATTTAGGATTTTAGTAATTGTTTTATCTGTTAATGCTTTAACATTATTGATACCATAAGTGTCTCTTAAAGTCATTCCAATCTCAGATGTGCTTTCACCTGCTTTAGCGTACTTTAATACTAATTTCTCTACTTCTTTACCTTTATATGGTGCCCATGTAGGGACTTTTTTAACCGGTTTACTTGAACCAGCATTTCCTCTCTTTCTACTATGCATTCTTGCCATTTTTTAGTTAACTCCTTGGAGAATAAGTCTTTGCTTTCTCTCCGTAACCTTTACAAAGCTTACCAGCCAAAGATGTGCGACATGCGCTGTGCTTAGTCCCACATTCATGTAAAGTTTATTCTTGGAGAAATATTTCTTCTCTCCAGTATACACCAGCATCACCAGTGTATCTCTTGAATATTGGTTATTTTGATTGGTGGTTTATAAAGGTTTTGAGAAAAAAGTAGCCCCGCGCGGATTTGAATTCCACAAAAACTAAACATATGCCGAGTCTTTCCGCGGTCAATGCCTTTCCTTTCCCGAAGGAACCAAAGGGCACTATGATAGTCCATTGTGCAGGATTGATGTCCTTCTACACCACGGGGCTATGGTACATCATTATGATGCTTATTTTTTATAAATCTTTCCGCCAATTTGAACCGTAGAAATATTTAAAAAACATAAAAATTACATGAAAAATATGAAAGATCTCATTCAATTAAACAAGAAGCAATTATTAAAGATTTTGGCTATATTGGTGTTAAGTGATGGGCATTTATATAAACACAAAGATGTCCCAAAAAATATTCGTTTAGTTACTTCTTTTTTTGGTGAAGATCAACATATTTTATTTAAATTTCTTTGTAACAAGATTTTTTCCCATAATGTGAAAAGAAGAACAGCTATTAGAAAACTAAACAATCAAAAAGTTATTATTTCTGATTATAACTATAGAAATGACATCTTGTTATTATACTCATTATCTCCTGAGTATAACACAACACCTGGTAATAAATCTAAAGCTGATTATTTGGGTAGCTTACCACCTACGCTGAACTTTATGTTTAATGAGAATAAATCAATGAAATGGTTGGCTTTAAGAACTTATTTTGATTTTGATGGGAGTATTTCTCCAACAGTAAA
Source organism: Candidatus Woesearchaeota archaeon (assembly GCA_018657475.1). Lineage (GTDB taxonomy): Archaea > Nanobdellota > Nanobdellia > Woesearchaeales > GW2011-AR9 > JABHXC01. Next base: position 10,020 of record JABHXC010000033.1, on the reverse strand, counting down.
ACTGAAATTAAAAAAAGATAAAAGAGAGAAAAAAATCTATGAATATTATCAAGTCCAATTTGAATGTGAAATAAAAATTTCTGAAACAAACCCATTTCTTGTTCAGGATTTACTGACTTTGTGTGAACAACTTGGAATTAAAGCTACAATAAGAAAAGATAAGAGAAATTGGAGTAACATATCTGGGATTTGTATATCTGGAATAGGGAGTGTAAAAGAATTTTTAAAAAAAGGAGGCCCAATAACGGGTGTTTTAATTTCTGGTAAAAGTAATAGGTTTAAAGGAATTCCAAAAAAAATGATCTGCCAAAATGTTTATGAACTAATCACAAACAGAAATTTTCTTCACTCCAAATCTTTTAAAAATAAAAAAGAGGCAACAGAATACAGGAACAAATTGAATTATTTTATTCTTGAAAGTTTGAATAAAAAATTAAAGAGTCCTTCTACTAATAAACTCCACCCAAACTTGTCCAGTTGACCAGTGCAACCACAACTTATAAATACCCTCTGAGAATGATTTTTAAGAAAGATGGCGGGAGAAGAGTTGTTACTTGATGCTTTGCAACCTATTGTTGATCTGGTACAACCAGCATTACTTAAACTGAGTGTGCTTGTAGGTGGTATTTTTGGATTGTATTTACTTTTACTATTTTTTAGAGTACATTATGAAAGAAAGAAAGTTCGTATTTTACAGGATATTAGATATGATTTAGATAAATTAAACATTCATTTCGATATTTCAACATCTAAACAACGAAAAACAAGATTTAAAAGAATTGTTGATTTTTTTAGGTTTCCAAGTAGAAAATGAAAGTTACAATAACAAAAGATTTGTTCCGGAAACATCCAAAGTTTCATTTAGGGTTAATTAAAATTGAAGAAATTAATCCCACTAAACAGTTTCAAGAAGCAAGATTATTATTAAAAGAGACTGAACAATTAACTAGATTACTATTTGCTAAAGATACTCTGAAAAATCATCATTTAATTTCTCCTTGGGCAGTTGCACAAAGAGAATTTGGTAAACAAGCAAAACATTATCATACTTCTGTTGAACGATTAGTTAAAAAAGTAATTAAAAAACGTTCAGTTGTAGGAAAAGATACAATAACAACTCTTGTGAATTATTTGACAATTAAACATCTTATACCTATGACTGTTGACGATTATTCATTATTAAAAGGAAACTTAACTTTTAATGTTGCTAAAGGTGGAGAAAAAGTTGGAAGATTTGGTAAAGTAATGAAAAATGCATTATATTATCGTGATCGAGATAGTGTTTTAGGAACAAAATTAGATTATTGGAAAAGTAATGAAACTAAAGTTGCTCGAGATACAACTTCTATTCTTGTACATATTGAAGCATTGCCTCCAATCACCTCAACTAAAGTTAAAGAAATAACTAAAGAAGTTTCTAACTTGTTAACTTCATTTTGTGGTGGTAAAGCTAAAACTTTTGTATTAAACAAGAAAAAATCTTATGTTACTTTTTGATATATTTGTACCTGTTTTCTTTGTAGACTTGTGATAACGGTTCTGATTGGTCACAATAATTACACCTAACTTTTCTTTTTTCATTTAAATGATGAAAATTAACAACTTTTTCTTTTTTAACATTTGTAACACATGATAAATTACCACAACTTATTCTATCTTTAATGTAATTGCCAATTACTGGAATTACTTTTCTTGTAACTTTTCCATTAGTAATATAACTTATCTTAGCGTTAGGTGCAAGTAAAGCAATAGCTTGGAATTGTTCTGGTGAAAATGTATAACTTGCATGTAACTTAATTAGATCTTTGTACGGTGCTTTTCCATTATTTACTGGAACATAATCGGAAATGACTTTTGGAAGTGGTTCATTTTCAAAACCTAACACTCCAGCTAGCCTTCTTCCAATTCCTGCTGGTAAATGGTCAATTACTACTCCTGTATCTTCAATAAAACCTGAACGAGGATTTTCTAAAGTTTTAGTAGTAGAAGATAATGTACAATTTTCAATACTCATACCATGAAGTATTTCTGTTTTTTGATTATTTAATAAAGGAATTTTGCCTAACCCAATTGCAAGAAGTGCTATTCTGACATAAAGGCCATTACTTGACTGTAATTTGGTCATATTTTTTGGATGATGAAGCATATCTGAAGAAATTTCTTCAAATGTTTCTGCATCTACAGGAAGTGGATGAAGTAGATAAGGTGCTTCTTCTCCAAGAGTCCTATACATAGCTTGATCAATTTGGCCAATTTTTTTAATTGTGATTAAATCTTCGCCTTTACCCACTCTTTCTTTCTGTGGCCGAGAATGGTAAGCAATAAAAGATTCAGCCATGGCATTTTGAAAGTTTTGTTTATGGTCAATTATCTTTACTTGTTTTTCTTGTAAATTAGCAAGTTGACTTTCTCTTGGACCAAAACGTGGTGGATAAGCTAAATGTAACTCAAAATTAAACAAGTGGGCAATGGACATTAAAGAAGCATTAGTTCTTCCATAAGCAAGATCGTTTAACAAAGAAATTTTAAGATGGTCTAGTGATTTTCCATGGGCTTGAGCAATTTCTCTTATTGTAAATAAATCTAAAAAACATTGTGTTGGATGTTGATTTTTTCCATCGCCTCCATTAACAACCATCGGAACTTTATATGAAAATGCAACATTGAGGTCTTTATGTTGAGATGAAATTAGTTTATGTGTTTTGTTAAGAGTTTCTTTAGTCCAACGTGGTAGTCCTTCAATGGTACTTCTCATAACTATTGCATCATAGCCATAACCAGCAAACATAGCAACTGTATCTGCCCATGTTTCTCCTTTTTTTAGTGAAGTGTATTCTTTTGAAGGAAATCCATCACAATTACCTCCAGCTTGCATAACTGCTGCTCTGAATGAAAAATTGGTCCTTGTACTATTTTCAAGAAAAAGTGTAGCGACTTTTTTATTTTCAAGGATTTTTTGAACAGGAGAGCCATATTTTGAAATAAATGTTTCTTCATTAAATTCATTATCATGTAATGCTTTTTTTACATCTGTAGCAACATTAAGTATAGAAAGTATCTGTTCCTTTGAAAAATCTTGCATAGAAATTACGTCCATCTTTAAAATTATTTTCAAGAAGATTAGCTATAAAAGTATTTCTAGCTTACAGAATGAGCGTTATTTATTTAAAGTGGCCGATATTTCTGTGATGTATGGGGTTTCGTGAACAGATTGTAAACTTATTAACAGAAGTTACTGAACTTCCTATTGAGGAGGTAACTTTACTATTAGCTATTCCACCTGATCAAAAGATGGGGGATTATTCTTTTCCTTGTTTTAAGATTGGAGGGAAGAAGAAAGCTGATGAGATTAAAGAGAAAATCGGTGAAACTAAATTTTTATCTGAAATAAAAGTTGTTGGCCCTTATGTTAATTTTTACTTAAATAAATCAGTTTTAGCTTCTGAAGTTTTGAAAAGAGTCTGGAAAGAGAAAGCTAGGTATGGAAAAGACAATTTTGGAAATGGTAAAACTATTGTTATAGATTTCTCTGCACCAAACATTGCAAAACCGTTTGGTATTGGTCATTTACGAAGTACAGTTATCGGTAATTCTTTGTACAAAGTTTATCAATCATTAGGGTATAAAGTTGTTGGTGTAAATCATCTTGGGGATTGGGGGACACAATTTGGTAAGATGATTGTAGCATATCGTTTATGGGGAAAAGGAGAATTATTAGAAGAAGATCCAATTAATTATTTATTTGAATTGTATGTACGTTTTAATAAAGAAGCTGAGAAAAATGAAGATTTAAATGATCAAGCACGGGCAGCATTTAAAGAAATTGAAGATGGAAAACCTGATGCATTAGCGTTATGGGAAAGATTTAAACAATTAAGTTTGAATGAATTTCAACGGATCTATGATATTTTAGAAATTAGTTTTGATTCTTGGAACGGAGAAGCTTTTTACAATGATAAAATTCCAGCAGCGATTAAACGTTTAGAGGAAAAAGTATTAACAGAAATCTCAGAAGGGGCATTAATATTTAATTTAGAGAAGTTTAAGATGCCGCCGGTGTTGTTACGTAAATCTAACAGAACAACCACATATCACACTCGTGATTTAGCTACTGCTTATTATCGATTGGATACTTACAATCCTGAAAGAATTTTGTATGTTGTTGGTTCACCACAAAAACTTCATTTTAGACAGCTTTTTACAATGTTAAAATGTGTGGGATTACCTGAAGAAAAGTTTGTTCATGTTGATTTTGGTTTAATTCAGCTTCCTGAAGGTAAAATGTCTACTAGGAAAGGTAATTTAATTTTATTAGATGATATTTTGAAGAAATCTATTTCTCTTGCTTCTCAAATTATTTCTGAGAAAAATTCAGAATTAAAAGATAAAGAAAAAATAGCTCAACAAATTGGTGTTGGAGCTGTTATTTTTGCCGATTTAGGAACAGACCGAATTAGAGATGTTATTTTTGATTGGGACAAAATGCTTTCTTTTGAAGGGGAAACTGCGCCCTACATACAGTACACTCATGCTCGTGCTTCAAGCATTTTACGTAAAACTACTGTTAAATTAAACTCTAATGTTATTTTTGATAAATTGTTAACAATTGAAGAATATGCATTACTTAAGAAACTTTATTTGTTTCCAGAAGTGATAGTTACTGTAGCTAAAAGTTATAAACCTCATCATCTTGCACATTACTTAGTTGGACTTGCTCAATCATTTAACGAGTTTTATCACAAACATCAAGTTATTTCAGAAGATAAAGAATTAATGATGGCTCGGTTAATGTTAGTAAGTTGCGTGAAACAAGTAATAGCTAATGGACTATCATTGTTAGGTATTCATTCTCCTGAAGAGATGTAAGATGGTATTTTCTGTATTGTGTCAGTTACAAGGTGGTTGCATGGGGTGTTGTGGGAATAACTTTGGAACTGTTAAACAAATTAAAGAAGCTATTTGGAAAAATACTGCTGAATTTACTTCTTTGGAACCTGTTAGTGATGCTGAGTTTAAACGGTTTCGTGATCGATGTTATATATCTGATTTGCGACATGGAGTTTGTAGAAATTTGATTGATGATGGAAAGTTAGGTTGTCCTTTACATCCTTCAAATCATGATGGACAGGACTTACGAGAAAATCATTGTGATATTTCTTACTTATGTAAAACTGCTAAAGAGTTTGCTTTATGGGGTAAGGTGAAGCAGGATAAGTTTATTGTGTTTATTAGTAAGAAGAAGTTAGATAATATTAATTATTCATTACAAATGGATAAAAGTTCTTTGTTGGAAGAGTTTGAAAGTTGATATGGAGGAAAAAGACAATGAAAAAAGCAACAGATATTTTATCTGGAGAACATAAACAAATACTAAAACTTATTGATTTACTATGCGTGAGATGTAATGAACTTGAGAAAGAGGTAGAAATAGATAAAGAGTTTTTTCAAAAAGTAATAATTTTTATTAAGGATTATGCTGATAAATTTCATCATCTCAAAGAAGAAGATGTTTTATTTGTAGAATTCGGCAAGAATTTAGAGGATGCTCATTGTGATCCTACAAAGCAGATGTTATATGAACATGAGCAAGGCAGAAATTTTGTAGTTGGTATGGAAGAAAGTTTAAAAGAGGAGAATAAAGATAAATTGATAGAAAATGCTTGTAATTATGCAGAATTATTACGTGATCATATCTTTAAAGAAGATAATATCTTTTATCCAATGATTAATGAAGTAATTTCATCAGATACACAAAATAAGATTTTGAGTAAATTTAAACAAGTAGAAGAGAAAATCGGATTAAAAAAACGAAAAGAATTAATGAATATTATTAAAGAATTAGGAATAGAATGATTGTTGTTGTTTGGAGTGTGTAGGGCAGGAGTTTTTAAATTTGGGAATTAAATGAAATTTTGATCAAAGCGAGTGTAACATTAAGAAAAGTTTTATTTATTTTGTATTAATGACCAGATAATGTAGACTAAAACAACCCCGCTAATAATAAATAAATATGTAGACCCAGCCGAGTACAATATTAAAAGACAATTTTTATCAGGTGGACAATAATTAAGTTTTGCATCAATTAGGAATTTAACTATTATGCCAAGAATAGTGCCACCAACTAAAGAAACTATACTTTTGATCCAATTTAACTTGAAATTCATATTTTGGTATGAACTAAACAGTTATTAAAATGTGTCGAAAGCTTTGAACTTTGTTGAAGTTAACGAAGTTGTGTTTTAGGGGTTTTATACATAACGATGTTACATATAATCAACAATATTGCATGAATTAACTGCTAAAACTGAAAATATTTTAGCATAGAACATATGTTTTTGTTTCACAAGTCACTGGACAAGTTCACATAGAGTTTATATTCTACAAATTCCAGTATTCTCATTAGTTTAGATAGAATGAAAATAACACCGGAATTAGCAGAAATATTCGGAATCCATGTTGGAGACGGTTATTTAAGATATCATGGTAGAACAAAAGAGCTGGATATTAGTGGAAGTTATGAAGAAAAATCTTATTATGATAATCATATGATACCTCTTTTTAACAAAACTTTTAATCTGAAAATTGAAGGGAAGTATTTTCCAAGTAGGAAAACTTATGGCTTTGTAGTTAGGGAACCGGAAGTTATTGAAATCTTCAAACAATTTGGTTTTCCATCAGGGAAGAAATCAACAATAATTAAAGTTCCAGATTGTATTCTTTATTCTAATAGCAAAAAAATTGTTTCTGCTTTTTTAAGAGGTTATTTTGATACAGATGGATGTTTGACATTTAGAAATAGAAAAGGTAAAAATAAGTATTCTGCGTTTAAGAAGAAATTTAATTATTATCCTAGAATCTTGCTAATTTCTGTTTCTAAAGATCTAATTGAGGATATTAAAAAACTGCTAGTTAAATTTGATTTTAAGTATTATACTTGTGTTTATCAACCTAAAAATAAAAACTGGAATGATGTATACAGACTTCGTCTTCTTGGGAATCGCAATTTAATAAAATGGATGATGCATATTGGAACTAAGAACCCAGTTAAATTATCACGTTATGAAATATGGGAGAATTATGGTTTTTGTCCCACAAATACCACTTTTAACCAAAGAATTAATATATTAGCTGGGAAAATAAATCCTTATGGGCCTGTGATGTAATGGATAGCATTTCTATTAGTCAAGCGCTGTAGGAATATCAAATGCTAGGCTTCGGCTCTTAGGAGAAGATACCTGGTCATCGGGGATACCTACAAGGTTTTCTTTGGGGTGCCGAAATTCGAATCCCTGCAGGCCCATTTTTATTATTCTGGTGATGGATGTTTGGAGATAAAATGACACAAATTAAAATTGTTTCAAAAGATACAGCTGAAGACTTAGAATGTGAAGTAAACAGAATTCTTCACTCACACCCAAAAGCAACAGTAAGCGGTTTAAGAAATGATGAGAAAGGTTATAGTTGTCTTTTAACAATTCCAACCATTTTCGGTAATAGGGAAGTGGAAAGAACTATCACAAGAGAAGATATGAGTGCAATGGAAGTGAAAACAGCAAGTTATTTGTTAGAAGAAGATTTTAGGGATGGAAGATTTCAAGGTATGGTTGAGGATCAATATGGAATGTGTCCTTCTGATGTTGCTTTTAATCATGGTTTACTTGATCGTTATGAAAATACTCCATTAGGTGATGAGTTACTTATTATTGATGCGGCTACAGATTATAAAAATGCAGCTGAACGTCGAGGAATTACTTTACAACAATTAAGAACTACTTCTGAGATTACATGGAGCATTTTAGCTGAACGTCATGATTTACCTACACGGCCTTTAGATTATGAATTGTTGGGAGAAAAAATAGGTCTTACATTAGATGAGATAAAAGTAGCAGACAGAAGATTGAAACATTTTTTAAACAAGAAGGAATAATTATATACTCTTGTTATAATTATTGATAATGATATCTATGAAATATGATCAAAGTAAAGAAGAATTGGTTGAAAGACATTTAGGAGAACTAGTAAATGGTTTAAAAGGTGTAAGAAAGATTTGTGGATGTAGTCATCCTGGTTTTGGGTCTTATAAAATTTCTTTTGGTTATCAAAGAAAACAACCATTTAAAATTCATTTATTAATTTATAACCCCGGAGATCAACGTTTGACTTTAGTTGCTGATGGCGGGATTAATATCCCCCCACTGAATATTAGACAACATTTAATAGATACATTTGGTGTTAGAAAATATATTGCAAATAAAAATAGGCGTGCTTATCATTGGGAAAATATTGGTCTTGATGATATTCTTAATCATTAGCTTAAATCAAATAATTTTTTAAAAATTGATAACATTTATATCTAATTAAATTTTTTTAAGAATATGAAATACAAAATTCACGGGGATGATATGCAATTAGTAGAGATTTCTCTATCTACGCCAGTAAGAGCAGAACCTGGAGCAATGGTATTTATGGATGAATCCGTACAGATGGATACTTCTACTGGTGGTGGTATGTGGAAAGGATTCAAACGTGCTTTAACTGGAGATAGATTTTTTATCACAACATTTTCTGGTAAAGGAAATGTAGCATTTGCAGCACCATACCCTGGAAAAATAATTCCTATTGACATTAAAGGTAAAGATTATATCTGTCAAAGAGATTCATTTTTATGTGCTGAAAAAGCAATTGATATTGATATTGCTTTTACAAAAAAGTTTAGAGCAGGATTTTTTGGTGGAGAAGGATTTATTTTACAAAAGTTATCTGGAGATGGTAAAGCATTTGTTCATGCAGGCGGTACTGTAATTGAAAAAACATTAAAATCCGGTGAAACACTAAAAGTAGACACTGGATGTATTGTAGCATTTGAATCTCATGTTGATTATAGTATCTCTTTTGTTGGTGGTTTTAAGAATACTTTATTTGGTGGAGAAGGTTTGTTTTTAGCTACATTAAAAGGGCCAGGAAAAGTTTATTTGCAAAGTTTACCATTTTCTCGTTTAGCACAAAGAGTAATGAAAGCTACTCGTAAAGGTAGGGGAGAGAAGCAAGGGCCTGTGGGAAGATCATTTGGTAATATTCTTGGTGGAGATCATGGATTTTGAATAACTTTTATATAAACATCACTTATTTTTCTTAGTATGGTTTTAGACAAGCTTGGAGATTCATTAAAGAACACATTAAACAAGATTACTAAATCGTTGTTTGTAGATGAAAAACTGATTAATGAACTTGTTAAAGATATTCAACGAGCTTTATTACAATCTGATACCAATGTTAAACTAGTTTTTGAATTAAGTAAGAACATTAAAGCGAAAGCTAACATGCCGGCACCTGCCGGAGTTACTAAACGTGAACAATTAGTAAAAGTTGTTTATGAGGAACTAACTAACTTTTTAGGTAAAGATTCTAAAGAAATTACAATTAACAAAAAACCAACACAAATTATGTTAGTGGGGTTGTTTGGATCTGGAAAAACTACTACCGCTGGGAAACTAGCTAAATATTACAAGAAACGTGGGTACAAAGTTGCAGTTATGCAAACTGACACTTGGCGACCTGCAGCTTATGATCAATTAGAGCAATTAGCATTACAAGTAGGAGTGGACTTTTTAGGAAATAAAAAAGAAAAAGATCCTGTTAACATTTATCTTGAACATGAAAAGAAGTTAAATAGTTATGATGTTGTTATAGTTGATACTGCAGGAAGAGATGCTTTATCAGAAGAATTAATTGAAGAACTAATAAAATTACAAGCGGCTGTAGCAGCAGATGAAAGATTATTAGTTATTTCTGCTGATATCGGACAGGCAGCACAACAACAAGCTCAAGCATTCCATGATACTTGTAGGGTTTCTGGTGTAGTTGTAACAAAACTAGAAGGAACGGCTAAAGGTGGTGGTGCATTATCTGCATGTGCAGTGACAGATGCTCCTATTGTATTTATTGGTGTTGGAGAAAAAGTTGAAGATCTTGAACAGTTTCATCCACAAAGATTTGTAGGAAGATTACTTGGAATGGGTG
>JABHXC010000032.1 GCA_018657475.1 Candidatus Woesearchaeota archaeon | reverse complement strand
AGTTGAGAACATTGAGAAGGAAGTTGGAAAATTAATCGCTGAGAACCATGTAGTGGCTAGATGTAAAGGGAGAATGGAATTTGGTGCAAGAGCGTTAGGTAATAGGTCAATTCTTGCAAATCCAGCAAACTTAGATTGTGTCAGAAAGATTAACATGATGGTAAAAAAACGAGATTTCTGGATGCCTTTTGCACCGGTAATGAAAAAGGATCGTGCACATGAATATGTTCAGAATCCAAAGAATGTAGATGCACCATATATGATCTTAACGTTTAATACCACAGACAAGTTTCAAGAGTTAATTGCAGCAGTACAACAAGCTGATTTAACAGCTCGTCCACAGATGATTACAAAAGAAATGAACAATCGATATTATGCCATTTTGGAAGAATTTGAAAATTTAACAGGAAGAGGAGTATTGTTGAATACTTCATTTAATTTGCATGGTCTTCCAATAGTTCATGGACCTAAAGAAGCAATCGAAGTATTTCGTGATTCTGGTTTGAATTATCTTGCATTGGGGAATTATCTTCTTGAAAAATGAGGTTTTTTCAAAAATCTCCTGCTCTTTCAGAGCTTCGAGAAAAAACATTTGTAAAGCGTGGCGATCTAATTTATACATTCATTGATTGGCTTGCTTACTTCCCTGCAAAATTGTTTCTTTTTACTAAATTAACAGCAAACCAAGTAACAATTATTTGGATAATGGGACAATTATTATCATCATTAATTGCTTTATTAGGTACAAAAGATTATATCTTCTTGTCTATTTTTTTATTTCAAAGTTTCTTTATTCTTGATTGTACTGATGGAATAATAGCACGTTATAGAAAAAATTTTACACTAAATGGAATTTATCTTGATTATGTAGGTCATTATATCTCTAATCCATTTTTCTTCATTTGTGTAGGGATAGGAGTTGCACGATATACGCAGGACATAATATATGTACTCATTGGAATACTAATTAGCTTTATGTTTCTTCTAAATAAAGCAATCACAATAAACCCTTTATGGTTTTCAAATGCATCACAACGAGAAAAAGTAAGTAATTTTTCAATTGTAAACCCTCATAAGTCTGTAAAGAAAGCAATTTTTGTTTTATTCAGGGTTGAATATCTTTTTAATATATTCTTTTGGCTTGGCCTTTTTGGATTTGTTCATTATGGTTTGATACTATATCTCTTTATTTTCTCATTAGAACTTGGAAGAAAGATGTTTAACCAATTTAGACAAAATATGAGGGCCAATTCATGAAGAACATTGTAGCTAAAGGTACAATTTATTTAATGATTGCTCAATTTTTTACTTCCGTATTTGGATATCTAATCCACATAGGACTAGCTCGATTCATGGGTCCAGCTTCCTATGGTACTTTTGGAGTAATACTTTCTATTTTTTTGATTACAAAAACCATTTTTTTAACTGGAACTAATCGTGCTATTTCAAAGTATGTTGCAGAAAAGAAATATTCTGCTTATAGTGTTCTTAAAACCGGGGCAAAACTTCAGTTTTTATTAGTAGGTGTAGCACTTTTATTTTATATATTCTTTTCAGAGTCTCTTGCAGAATTTTTTAATGATCCTTCACTAGCAACTCCATTATTAATCTCTTCATTTATTCTTCTTCCATTAGCACTTTATATCTTATTATCTAAAGGCCTTCTTAATGGGTTACGTATTTTTCCAGTTCAGGCTTATCTTGAGTCCTCTCACTCATTCGTCAAATTATGTGTTTCTTTTCTTTTAGTATATCTCGGATATGGGGTATTTGGAGCACTCATAGGGTATATTATTGGCCCATTAGTAGCGTTTGTTCTTGGGTTGTATTATATTCAAAAGAAAAAACTAATTAAAAAAGATTCAACCAATTTTTCCTATAAAAAATTAATTCACTTTGCACTTCCTATTACTCTTTTTTATATGATGGCAACATCTACAATGGAGATTGGCGTTTTGATGTTAAAGTTTTTTCATGGAAGTAATGTTTTAGTAGGATATTATACTTCAGCTACAACATTGGGTAAAATGAGTTTTTCTTTGTTTAGTGCATTACCATTTACAATGTTACCCTCAATATCTTATGCAGCATCAAATAATAATCTTCAACTGATTCAAAGATATATTCAAAAATCT
>JABHXC010000031.1 GCA_018657475.1 Candidatus Woesearchaeota archaeon | reverse complement strand
AGAATTGAAGATGGAGAGAGTGAAGAAGAAGCTCTCCACAGAGAAATTAAAGAGGAACTGAACATAAATATCACTAATCTTGTCAAAGTGGGTGAGCAGATGAAAGAACCTAGTGAATCATTTATTGATAAAAAAGTTCAATTTCATTTCATCAATTTTTTTGCAAAAGCAATGCCTGGAGAGATTAAAACAAACGAAGAAATTGATACATGGGGTTGGTTTTCAATCACAGAAGCATTAGAATTGAACTTATTGGACACAACAAAAGTGTTACTTGAACAGTTTAAAGACCAACACAACCTTTAAAAACATCAAAAATCTTCTAAGTTTAGATGGCAAAGAAAAAATCTTTAAGAAAAAAGATGAAGTTCGCCCCATTAAAGGGAAGTTTCATGGTATTTGCTATTCTAGGTTTCTTAATTTCGGGATATATTGTATTCCCAGAAAGTTCAAATTTTGGAATTGCTCTTATGCTTGTTTTTGCAGCAATGTTTATTGCATCTTTGGTTAGTATGACAAAAGCACCGGGGATAGAAGTATGAAAACCCATATGAAATGGAAATTTCCTACAAAGAAAATCTTTTATTTTAAAGGTGAGTCGTTTCTCGTAGCAGTTTTATCGTTCCTTGTATTCCTTCTAGGGTTCTCTAGCTTTGAAGAACCATGGATTTATGGTATTACAATGGTTGTTATTTTTGTATCATTATACATCATTATAGGACAAGTTGTTCACTACATTCGAAAGGTAGAAGAATCATATCATGTAACAAAAACACATTTCCATGCATCTCGAAAAACAAGATGGTCTCATAAGAAAGAAAAAGTTGCATTTAAAGATATTAAACACCACAAATTAGACAAATTCTTTTTGGCAGGGTATATTGTGTCTAAGAAAGGAACACGACATTCATTATTCTTTAACACATTAAAAGATTTAGAAAAATTTGAAAAGAAATTGAAATCATAATTTTTCAAACTTTTCCTTTGCTTTATTCTCTTTCCAAAATACAACATGTGATGCTTGCTTTTCAAATAAAGATATTGCAATAGCGGTTCTATTCTCATCACTATTAATCCCGTGCTTTATTGCAAGTTGTTTCGCATCTTCCATTGCTTCATCCATAAGCACAAAATTAGCTTGTTTACACTTATTTTCAACCAATTCTTCCTCTTCTTGCGTTAATGAAACTTCTTGCCATATAGGATAATTACTACCAGGAACGGTTTTTGGAAATGTTTTTGAAAAAGTCATAATAACAAAATAGACAGAACAATTTATATAAATTTATGTGCTTGTGAGCATATGGCACGATTTTGGCATCACGTAAAACAAGTAATTTATGAAGCGGATATTCTTATTGAAGTACTTGATGCTAGGCATATCAAAGAAACCAGAAATCCAGAAATTGAAGAGAAAGTATTAGAAGCAGGCAAAAAATTACTATATGTAATTAATAAATCAGATCTTGTTAAAACAAAGAAATTTGTTAATTTAAAACCAAGTGTATATGTTTCAAGCACTCAAAAATTAGGCACAACTATCCTACTTAAAAAAATCTTAGAATTATCAAGAGGAGAACCAGTAATAATTGGTGTCTTAGGATATCCGAACGTAGGGAAATCTTCATTAATTAATGCACTTGCAGGAAAAGCAAAAGCAAGAACGTCTTCTGAAAGTGGTTTTACGAAAGGATTACAAAAAGTCAAAGTAAATAACAAAATAACTGTCCTTGATACTCCAGGAGTATTTCCTGATAAAGAGAAAGATAATCAAAAATTTGGAAACACAGGAGCAGTTGACTTTGGAAAAATTAAAGATCCAGAAATTGTTGCACTTACTATCATTCGAGATAATAAAAAAATTGTAGAAAAATATTACACTTTACAAGGTGAAGATGAAGAAGACATTCTTGAAAAAATTGCAAAAAAATTCAAAAAGCTGCAACGCGGGAATATGCCAGACCTTGAAGCAGCAGCACGACTTTTCTTAAAAGATTGGCAAACAGGCAAAATCATTCTTTGATAACTCATAAGATATATAAACCAGCAGACCCATATTAAAGTAAAACATAACGAGGTGTTATAATATGGGTAAATGTACAAATTGGGTAAAACAATGGGGAGATGTCCACTATCTTATCTTTAGAGTTCTTGTAGGAGGAATGTTCCTTATGCATGGATATAATAAGTTTTGGGGAGCTAGTCCAGTAGAATTAACAAGTTTAATGGGTCTTGCAGGCGCTATTGAATTGTTAGCAGGATTAGGTATTTTAGTAGGTTTCTTTGGTAGACTTGCAGCAACAGGAGGAGCAATTACAATGCTTGTAGCGTATTTAAAAGTGCATGCGACACAAGGATGGAGTCCACTTGCAAATGGCGGTGAACTGGCTCTACTATACTTAGCAGCGTTCTTAGTTGTAATGATGTTAGGAAACGGTAAGTGGAACTTAGAGAAATCTTTACTTAACAAAGAAACTTTTTAATTTTTTTTATATT
>JABHXC010000030.1 GCA_018657475.1 Candidatus Woesearchaeota archaeon | reverse complement strand
TTTCACAGTTTTAAATTTATATTTACAGTGTGGACAATCAATTTTATGTCTTTGCATAGATAAAAAAATAAAATAAAAAGAATATAAATGTTATGGTTTACAACAAAGAAAGTTCACTAGTTATTCTATCAATTTCTTCTTCTTCGGCAGGACCAATAGCAGCACAAGTTTTAGTACCGGGAGCGACAACAGTTTTACCAGCATCAGTAATTAAAGAAACAGGTAACCCGTCATCTTTTGCTAATTGAAAATATTTAATCAATTCTTTTTCATCTTTTACTTTTAACGCAATCTTTGCCATTCCCAATGAACGCCATTTTTTTATTATAGATGGATCTGTTTTTAAAACTGCATCAACTGAAGCATGCGCACCCTGAGCAACAGCTTTCCCTTTAGGGAGTTTAAGATCCTGTCTTACCAAAATAACTTGTTTTAACATGATGTTAGAATAAATAAAGAAGTTTAAAAAATGTATGTTTAATTTAGAAATGACTTATATCTCTTTTTCCAAAAATATAATCACTAATACTGCCATAAAGATCCATTAATTGTGAAGAGTTAAATTCTTCACGAACTTCTTCACCATTAGGAAAATTATTCAAGTTTTTAGAAAGTTTTGAATGATATTGGTCGACAAAATCCGCGAGTCTTAGTTTAACCATATGAGGAGTAGGATCTTCTTTGGTAGATCTGTTTCCTAGATTTGGCCAGATTTCTTCAAATGATTCTTCTAATGTTTTTGCCATGTTATAGTAAATTGAATAAAGCTTTAATTATCTTTTCCAT
The DNA here is from genome assembly GCA_018657475.1 of Candidatus Woesearchaeota archaeon. Lineage (GTDB taxonomy): Archaea > Nanobdellota > Nanobdellia > Woesearchaeales > GW2011-AR9 > JABHXC01. The sequence goes on along the minus strand of JABHXC010000030.1, from coordinate 2,123 downwards.
TCATTATCAAACAAAGTTGAAAAATAATTCACAAAGTGTGGTGCTTCAACCCAAACAGCGGAATCATAACTTCGATGAGTTTTTTGGTCATCTGTTAAGAACAGGAATAATGCGTCATTATCAACCATACAAAATCTTGCGGTTGTAGATTTAAACTGTTTTACGGTACCGACTTTGTTTAATTGTGCAACGGTTGTTTTTGATGCGTTTAAAGGAGCGGCAATACGTACTTTTACACCAGATTTTGTAGCTTTCTTTAAGTGGCTAGTTAATGCTTCAGCTTTTCTATCAAGACCATCTTTTGAGGTCATAACAGTAACGCTTTTTTTAGCATTCTTTATCATAGAAATTAAATGATCATAAGCTTTATCCCTACCCCTAAAAGCTCCTGAACGATCAGTAGGATCAACTAATTTTATGCCTTCATTATGAAGAGATTTTAATTCTATTAATACTTCACTATCTTTTAATTCTGCCAAAACATTTGCTCGTTGTTCAGCTTCTTCAAGAACTTTCTTTTTTACTCGTTCAACAACTTCTGAAGGAGATACTGCAAGATACTTTATTGGTTTACCAACTTTAACAATAATGAAGCCTTTCTTCTCAAGACTTTCTAAAACATCGTATGCTCGTGAACGAGGCACATTAGAAATATCTGATAATTCACCAGCTGTAGATACACCACGACTTAATAATGCAATCCATAATTTGCTTTCATAGGAATTTAATCCAAAATCTTTGAGTTTGTTTAGGAAATCTTTTTGTACGATCATTATATCTTGCCCCCATGGGTAAACACTCAGAACCTCTTTAATATGTGATGAATGAGCAATCTCTTTATAAATCTTTTCAATAATTAGTACTATCCAGTAGTTATTCTTTTGGAGGTAATAATTCTGCTGTTGCAGGGCCAGTTAAATGAATAAGATAATCACCAACCGTTATCTCATTATATGCCCTTTCAAAATGAATTTGGGCATCAACATTTCTTCCATGATCACCGAGTTTATAACCTGTACCCCAAGGCATAACAACTCTTACTTCATGTACACCTTGTTCTTTATCATGGGCCCTAAGCAAGAATGCTTTTTCGCCAATAGTTGTCAATAATCCTGCAACTTCTTTTTCAAGATTTCTTTTTTCTAATATCTCATAATCATTACTCATCATCTACTGTAAACAACCTACTATCTTTGACTTGAAATAAACCAATTCTTGCACCAGCATCAAGCCAACCATGAGCATAATTTAATGCTGCGAAAGCTAAAACAGCATCTTCTTTCTTATTTTTAAAATAAATAGCGTCTTTAAAATATCTTGAAGCCATATCAAAGAAATCTTCAGCTTGACTTAATCTTTCTTTATCAAAAGCCACTTTAGCCTTACCTAATGCTTCTTTTGTAATTGAAAAGTATTGTGCAAGTTTTTCTTCAGTAATTTTATTGTTCATTTTCTAATTGAGGAAATATTTTTATTGCTTCTGTGGGGTATGTTAACTTAACTTCACCATTAGTTTTGGGGGGGAGTTTGACAACATAAGTTGTTCTCCCATCATCATGTCTTAAACCAGGAACGGAAAAACCATCATTTTCAAGTTTATTAACAAGGATGTTAATTCCTCTTTGAGAAAAACGTTTGCCTCTTTCAGTAGAATAAGATGATTGTTCATCTGAACCGTTTGTTGGATGTGCTTCCACACCAAACAAAACTAAATTATATCCTTGGAAAAAATCTGTTAAGCCCATAACAAAACCAAGAAGTGCCTTAATTAATAAAATTAATGTAAAAAAGAGAAAAAAAAGAAATTATTTTGCAACAGGTCGTCTTACTGTAATTGGTAAGACATCTTCCACAAATTCTCGTAAAGCAATCTCAATAGGGTCGAACTTTAATTTGGTTAACTCTTCTTGAGATAACTTTACTAAGAACGGTGCACCCATAGATAATTGTAACGCCCTTGAGCCAATCATCCTAGCTTTTTCGTACTTAGTATACTTTTGTTCTGCCATTATTCTAACTTACCTCGCAGGAAATCTGCTTTTTCTAATGCCAAACCAACCATGCCATCAACATCTTCCAATGTTAAGGTAGCGTCTCCACCTTTTTGCATAGCCGAAATTGTA
>JABHXC010000029.1 GCA_018657475.1 Candidatus Woesearchaeota archaeon | reverse complement strand
CCAGTTAAATCCATTTTAAATATACCTCGCGATTTTGTAGGTTTTGTTTCTTTCTGAACAAACCCTTTATTTCCATTTTTTCTGTAACAACTATAACATAATCCAGAACTATAAGCGTACTTTGCTTTGATAAAGCGGTTACATTCTTTGCATCTTGAACCTGCCATTTTACTTAAAGTACTCCTTATTCTTTAGTTTAGTTGGTACAACATCTGCCTCAAAAAACTTAACCATCTCTTTTATTGCATCTTGCTTACTATTCAAATTATGAACTAATTTGTAAATCTCAACAATCTTATCTTCTTCTGTAGATAAGTTAACCATTATTTTAACCATTGTAACATGGTGTTACATGGTGTTATATATAAATGTTTCGGTGATTTTTACTCACTCTGAAAAACGACGACAGCACCTAGAAGTACAACAACTCAAAAACTCTTCGTAAACAAGTTTACTCGTGGGGGGATAAACCCCCCAGGGTAAAACATCGTTATGTATAATCTAGAATTTAAGCTTTCCTCTTCAATGATTTTAACAGATAATTATCTTTACCAGAAACTTTCTTAGGTTTTATGGCTGGTTTTTCTTCGGGAACGTCCTCAGTTAATTCGTTAAACAAATAACCTAACTCATCTTCAGTTAATTGTTTTTGTGGCCACTGAAAATCCAAACCATCATTTTCTCTTCTTGGAATAATCTCAATAGCAAAATGTGGACGATTTTGGCCAGCTGCAGTGCCGTTTTGGATTATCACATTTGTTCCCGTTGTATCTAAACCCTCAAAGATTGCCACACTAACTTTATTTGCCATGATGGAACATTTCTGTAAAATATTATCAGGAACCAATTCCATTATTGGATGATGTTCCGTAGGAAAAACTGTGATTTGGCCAGGAATTACAGAAGTATCTTTTACAGCCACAACTATCTCTGCATCTTGATGTAAGATTAGTGATTTACTATTTCCTGCAGCAATTTCACAATATTCACAGCCCATTTTTATTTAAACAAATTAGCGATATCGTCTAAATTGACATCGTTATCCTCCTCTTTTTCTTCTTTTTGTGATTTAGGAGTTTTTTCAACAGCAGGTTCTTTTTGTTTTATTCCTAATTGGTTTAGTAACTTTGGTTGTACTGCTGTCTTAATATTTTGTAACATCTCTTTATCTTGTAATTGTTCATTTAATGGAAGAACACCATCACCTTGTTTTCGGGGAATAATGTGAATCATAAAATGTTGTGCTCTCTGGCCTGCTGCTAAACCATTAGCGATAAAGATAGAAGTCCCGGCAACTTTCATTTTTTGTAACATCTTTTTAGAAAGTTGTTTAGCTATTAAGAATAAATGACTTAAATCTTCATCAGGAATTTGTGGCATAATTGAATAATGTTCTTTTGGTAGTAAAAGAAGATGACCCTTAGCAGCAGGATTAATATCAAGTATAGCTATTACTTTTTCATCTTCATAAATTTTCTTAGAAGGAATTTTTCCTGAAACAATTTGACAAAAAATACACTGTTGTTTTTGAAACTCTTGCAACTCCTCAGGAGACATGTTCTTAAGTTTCTCCTGCAACTCTTTCTGCTGTTCTGGAGTTAATTCAGGAGGATTAGGCATAGGATAATGAGAATAAAGAGCTATATAAACCTATAGGTACTCTTTAACGTTCTTAAAAACGGACAATTTTTTATATGTCTTAGAATTTCTAAAGAAATTCTTCAACGTTCTTAAAATGCAATTTAACAAATTTTCTGAATGATAATTTTTTAAGTTTTAATTCTTGTAATGCCAATTTAACATGGGTTGAACCTTTTGGTAATAAAAAACCTGCTTCTGCACTAAGAAACTCAATTTGGTGTACGGCTGCTGCTCGTGCAAGAATTGAAGCCGCAGCAACTTCAAGATACTTTTCTTCTGCTTTTGTTTCTCTTATACTACCAACACGACATCCAGGATACTTATCAACAACATGTTGCCCATTACCTAAATCTTTTGCTGAGTTTTTGTGGAGTTTGTTTAACAAATCAGTTTGACTTTTTTCTTTATTATATTCTTCAGGTAGCATAGAAATTATTTCACAAGGAGCTATTCGTTTAATTTGGTCTGCTAAATAAAAAATTTCTTTATCTTTTAACTTCTTACTATCTGCAACTCCAATTTCTTTTAGTTTTTTTCTTATAGTATCGTCTGCTCTTACTGCGGCAACAGTAATGCCGCCAAATGTATCTCCTTTTAATGATTCATCACTGCCGATCATCCAACCATCTTCTTTTCTAAATTGCTGTTGTTTGATTTTTTCCAAACCGTGTTTTTCTAATTCTTTTGTTACTTTTGTTGCTTCTTTACCCTGAACAACTAATTTGCCAGAAGTGTACAATACTAAAGTAGCATCATTGTTTTTGTATCTTGCAACTTCATAGATTGTTTTAGGTTTATCAACACCAAAATTCTTGTTTAGTAAAGGAGTTAGATCTTCTTTCTTTACATTTTTGAATACAGACATAAGAAGAGGAAAGGGTTATTGGTTTAAAAGGGTTGTGTGAACTAAAAATCTCCTAATGAGCTCTGTTTCTTTTTTTCTTCAACATTAATGAAAGACTTCCATTTTTTTCTAAACAAATGTGGAAATTTATCATGATACTTTTCTAAAAAATCTTTAGTTTTAGGATCACTCATATAACCAGAACCAAAATCAATACCAATCTCTTGTTTCTGGTGTTCAATTATTCTATCTCTGATTACTTTAGCTACTACAGAAGCTGCTGCCACAACGATATGGTTCAAATCTGCTTTATGTTCTACTAATAATTCTGTGTTGGTTAAAAATTCTTTAGGAAGTTTCTTTGCAAAATATTCTTTATATGCTATTAAATTAATAGAAGGACAATCAATAATGATTTTATCTACTTTTAATTCTGAAACTAACTTTGCAGAAGTATCAGCTTCTAACCAATTTAGATTTGTTCCTTCTGTAGCTAAAGATAAATCAATAGCATCTGGTTCAATAACTTCTATCCTAAAATCATGAGCAATTTCATGAAGGCGTTCAAATAACTCTTCTCTAACTCGATGTGTAAGTAATTTAGAATCTTTAACACCTAACCATTCTAACTGTTTAATATCTTCTTCTTTGAAAGCTAAAGCTGCCATAACAAGGGGGCCGAGTACTGGACCTCACGGGTTTAACGACAAATTTGTCAATAAAACTCCCGGCTTCATCGACCCCTACAATCACTTTACTACGACTTTTTTTGTCGTTGGGACTAAATTCCATTTTCCCTCATTGCAAGACACAAGACCCAAAGATTCCAACTCATTAAGTCTTCTGTAAGCTGATTTCCAACAAACATTAAGTTCTTTAGAAAAATCAGCTGTTTTCTTACAATAAGGGAGTAAACTTAAATATTTTTGCTTTACTTTGGATATAATTATTGTATTTTGATCATTTCTGATCCAATAAGAATTACTTTTAACCCTGAAATTCTTAATGAATTTCTCTTTTTTAAGTTCTATTAAGACTTCACAGATTCTTGCGGGAGTCCTATTTAAAATTCTAGAAAGAAAATTGATTTAATGTTTCTACAATCCAAAAGCGTCAGTGAATTCCCTAATACGTCTGAACTCTTGTAAGAAACCTAAACCTTTATCAGTAATCTCTACCATTTTTGCGGGAGTTTTTCTTTTACGCATAGGAATTTCTCTGATTAAAATTAATTCTTTACCAATTAATTCGTCCATATAATGGTTTAATAGTTTATGAGAAAGATTAGATTTATACATTAAATGTGTAGGTTTAATTTCTCCACCCTTATTCTGAATAGCTGAAAGAATGTCAAAAATAAGTTCTAACCTTGATCTTCTATTATTTCCCATTATTACCTACGTACTCGCATATACACCGAAAGGAGTAAAATAAACCCAATCAGCATAAACACTTCCCCTACCACATACAAAGCAGGTGCTAAAAATACAAACACAATGAATAAATTTCCTAATAACATAAAGAAAAATGATAACATTACTTGTAATGCATTCTTATTGTTATTTTTATTTAAATAATTTCTATAATAATTTAATACAATTAAAGATAAAATTACTGAACTGGTTAAATAAAATACTGCTGCAATGAAATTTGCTACTACTGAAACTAAGACAACTAAATATATGAACAAAGCTATTTGACTTACTTCGTGCCATTTGTTTAACCTTTCTCTAGATTTCTGTGAAATGAAGAAGATTAACAACAATCCACCCAAAATTGGAATCATTTGTAACAAAAAGCCAAAGTGAAAATATAAATTACCATAACTTAACGCTGAACCTGCTACACTTCCTATAACCGACTGAGCAGCATTATTTACTGGTTGAAACACCGCAATAGCATTAGTGATCATTTTGAAGAATAATCCAAAACCGATAGATAAGAAAGCTAAAGAGAAATAACCATATTTTTTTGTTTTACCTAACCGATAAATCCGCCAACTGTACCCAGCAATGAGTAGAGCGATTAGCAGGATAATACTATTAAAAAGTAAATCCCATCCATTAAACCATATAGGTGTCGAAAATAATTGTGCCATAAACCTTTCCCTTAGAGTAGTAAATTGCAGGGGTGCTTTAAAAAGCTTATGGAGATTTCTTCAGAACTACCTTCTTGATGGAGATTTCTTGATGTTTATATACTATCTCTATTATTAAGATGTTAGGTGATCAAGATGGCAAAAAATGACCTCCGTGCCTTTATTAACACATTAACACCAGAAGAAATATTGTATTTGCTTTATAAGCGAGAAATTATTACCTAAACAAACACAAACATCCCTTCTCCCACCTGCGGGTGGGGCTTTTATTCTAAAGGAACACCGCTCCATAACGACCAGTCCTCAGAAGGTGCATATGGACGAATAGTAAAGTAAGGTGGTTGAATCTGACCAGAATATCCATGACTGAGATCTCCCCAACCTCTGCCACCCCCAGATCCAGAACCAACACCATATATCGGGCTACCCAAAAGTTTCCACGTTTTTAATAGTGATTGTTGACCAGAAGTATCAACATCAAAATCTGCACCAGGTTCAACTATAATGTCACCATCAAAACCGTGTTTCTTAAAAATCTTTAATGCTTGCATTACAGGAGTATTTCCTTCACCAGGAGCAAGGTGTTCATCATCATAACCATAATTATCAACCAAATGTAAGTGGCCAACGATATTATCCTTTGCTAACATTTCTATTTTTTCTAAGTACCATTTATCAAACTCACCTTTATTTTCTGCAAATGTTTTATCTTGGTCACCTTGCCAATGTTTCCACCACATATTCATATGAGCAGTGTCAAACGTTGCATAGATGTGTTTTTCTGCTTTCTTTACTGCTTCACTAGCATTCATACCTTGCAGTTTTAACGTTTCTGCCATTTTCTCTCTACTTCCTTGAATTACTTCAATCAATTCGTCTGGATGGCCACCAAAATTATTAGGAAATAAATTTTCAATGGCTAACGCTAATGGTTTTTTGAATCGTTTTTTTCCTTTCTTATGCAATTTTTCTAAATTATCACTTTCAATCATAGCTTTGATACCTGCTTGAGCATATCCTTCATAACTTTCTTCTAAAGCATACGTTTCAGCACTTTGCACGTGCCTTATTTGTTCAGCTGTGTTTTCTGCCTGACTCCATTGTGAAGAAGCTGCTTCTTGTGACTGCAGCATACTATTCTTAATTGTTTGAATTTCCCTTTCAATAATTTCTGTAGGATATTTTGATTCAGGAGGAATTAAATCAGAAGTTATCCTATCACGAGCTTGCCTCTTAAGTAATTCTTTCTTATTAGGATCTGTTTCATCTTCTAATTTTTTATAGAAAGTTTTTGCTTCTTTTAGCCGTTGTAATCGTTTAACATCCTGGTCAAATGCACCACCATATTGATATGCCCAACCACGAGCTGTTGCTTCAGTTGTTTCTAATTGTGCAATAATGTACGCTTCATCAGCCCTAATCTTAATATCTTCTTCTTTCTTTCCAGCATCTATTGCACGTTCTATTCGATCAAACCAGTGAGAAGCTCGTTTCTCTTTATCAGACATCTTATTCCAATTTCTAAAATGATCACGGGCAAATTTAGTCATCTCTTTTGCTTCTTCTTCAAAATTTTCCCAAGTCATATTTACAGTTTTAAAATGGTCTGCATCCTTATCAAAGAAAGGTACTCTTTTTCCTAAATCTTTAACAAGATTGTTTTCATAATCAATATATTGGTTAGGTCTTATCCAATTTCCTTTCTCATCTTGAAATTCTTTTCCTTCGTGTTTATCCCATAAATCTTTATTTTCTTCATTATACCTTAACCAAACTGGTCTAGGTACAGCCCTATTCTTACGAGCAGAATCAATTACTGCGCCAGTTCTTCGATCAATCACACGAAATGTTGCTTTGTCTTCTTCACCAGCAAACATCTTGAATTTACCTTTCCATTTCTCATTTTGATTCCACTTAGCATCACTCATATGTCTGAAAAATTCTCCAGTATGCATAACAATAGAACCACCACCAGTAACATCTGCTGCAAAATGAATTGCTCTTTCAATTTCTTCAATACTTTTTTGTTTGTTTTGTTTAGAAAAATTTCCTTGCTGATCCATACCAGAAAGTCCTTGGATACCAACAGAAGCGTGCGTAGTAAAGTCATATCTGTTTGCTTTTTGCATCTCTCTTAGAGCTTGTCTTTGCCTTTCCCCATATAAATCGGGAGTGTGACCTCTTCCAGAACCCTTACCCATACCCATAAAAGTTAATTCTGTAACTTTTTGCCCAGTACGCATTACTGCACCCAAACGAGGAATGTTGGGTGTTGGCCCTAAAGCAGTACTATATCCTATATCTCCAATTGACACACCCACGTCGTTAGTTTTGGTTGGAGGAGAAGCAGTATAACTTCGATCCATCGGGTGTAAATAACCAGTGCCAAACTCCATATTTTAAGGAAAGAAAAATAGTATTTAAACGTTCTTCTTTGTTTATACATTGTCAGTTAATTCAGTGAACATATACCTAATATATGGACTATGTGGAAAACATATATAGTTTGTAACCTTTTCATTTATTATGACAAAGCAACACTGCTGCATTTCTTGTGATCAAGCTATAACTAACCCCATCTGTCCAAAGTGTTTAGCAAGACAAATGAGATTAACACTAGGGAATGAAGTAGCTTCATTTACAGCCCAACTTGCAGAGGTAGATGTTGGAGGAGACACTAACTGTTTATTCTGTAAACAAAAAATGGGATTATGTGCTCACTGTTATAGTAAAGATATGTATGATTTGTTACAACTAAAAAATCCATTATTAGGAAAAGAATTTCTCAAACATTTTGATTTTGAGATTAGAGAAGCATTATTTTAGCAACCGATACTTTCTAACTCTTCTGCATCCAAACACACATTTAATGCTGAACAAAAAGGAGTTATATCTTCTCTTGGATTTAAAACAAAACCAGGTAAAACATATTGTGAAGGGAGAATGATAAAATTCTTTTCTCTCCTGTTAACACTTGATAAAATTTCACAGTTCTGATTATTAGCAACGGTAGTAAAAGTTTCCCACTCTAAAAACTTAACAGCAAAGTCGTACCTAGAGTCAGCATCACAGGAAGTTATGGCTGGACCTACAACATGCCCAACAGGAGTTTTTGTAACTACATAAGATACTGTTTTTTCTCCATCAACTACTTGCACACATACCGAAGCAAAATCAACTAATGGATAAAACTGATTATCAGTAAAACTTGATTGCAAATGTGTTTGAACCGCGGTTTCAAAATTCTCTGCAGAATCAAAATAAATTGCACTCCCAGTAGATACGCCACGAAGTAATAAAACAATTAGTAAAACTAACACAATACCAATAACAAGAAGACTTACTACTTTTTTGGGATCGGACGCAGAAGTTGAAGAATTTTGTTTATATGAAGAATAGTTTTTTCTCATTGTTTCTTTGTAAGCCCAAGCGGCATCATTCTCGCTCCAACCGGCATCCACTAACGCATTTTTGATATGACCATATTTTTTTCCTTGTTGAATATGACTTGTAATAAATTGTGATAGTTCTGGATGAACACGTTTTTTTCTTGGTTGTTGAGTCATGTAAACTGCAAGTAACACTGCAACTACAAAAATAATGAAACTAATTAGAAGAATCAGAAGAGTTTTTGATCTCTTTTGTTCTTTAGTTAATTGTGTCTCAACATTACCTAACTCATTTTGAGTTTCAACCACATTATCTTGTAATGTTGCTAAACCTGTTGATAATGTTTTAATATCAGTTTGTAATATTTGTTCTGTTTGTTCTTTAACAACTAAATCTTGTTGCAACAAAAAGTATTGTTGTTCAACTGAAGCTAACCTTTGAGCAACACTTGTTGCAGTGGTATCAAGTGTGTTTATTTCTTCCTGTGTAGATAATTGTAAATTTTCAAGAAAGTTAATACGTTCTTTTAATTCAGTAACTTCTTCTGAAGGTACTTCTTGGTCAAGAATATATTCATCAAAATCTTCCGCTAATAAATAACAAATACCTTCATCAAACTCACAATAACAGAACTCATCAGTGTCTTCACAGAATGAACACTCATCATCTGTTGAACAAAGCGCATCTAAAGGAAAGTCTACGGCTTGCACGCTCGCCGCTAGCAGTATGGTGAAAAAAATAATTAAAACTTTTATACGCACGTTGTAACGCCTCTTTTTCTTTTAAAAAGAGTACTTTTCTCCTTTATATATGTTTGCTTATCAGGAGAGTAATGTTTATATAACGAGGAAAAAGTCTTTTTATTGATGTTACCAATAACATTG
>JABHXC010000028.1 GCA_018657475.1 Candidatus Woesearchaeota archaeon | reverse complement strand
TTCAACAATTTTCTTTCTTTTAGTTTCTTCAATTTCTAACCCTTCTAAGAATAAATCCAAACGCCGATTGTTAGCTGCCTCTAACCTTTTCTTTTTACCACCCATATTAGTTACAGGGAACGAATCTATAAAAATCTTCTCTTAAAATACAGAACTTTTAAAAAACAGCCAAACCCTGAAATGATAATGGAAATCATCTTTTATCCTTACGATTTTGAGTACAGAGTTGAAAAAGAAAAAACGTTTATGTATCTGTACGGTAAAACTACTGATCATGAAAAAATATGTGTTGTTCATGAACACCCTGCTTTTTTTTATGCAAAAAAAACTACTGAAACTTTCCCTTACAATGGTTTAACTGTTCCTACAAAAAAAGAAGCAGCAAAGATTACAAAAATTGAAGAAATCAATCTTGAACTTTTAGGTCAAGAACAACAATTCTGGAAAATTTATGTTAATTATCCTAAAGCCGTTCCTATTTTATCAAAACATCTAGTTGAAGATAATATTCCTTGCTATGAGAAAGATATTCTTTATACACACAGATATCTTAGAGATAACAAAATCACGCCATTAACAAAAGTTAAAGTTACTGGAGAATTTCTTACCCAAAAACCCCTTCCAATATTTCATGCAACAAATGTGGAAGATCTTGGAAAAGATATGCCTCAAGAGTGGAATGTGCTAGCTGTAGACATAGAAACTTACGCTAAAGATAAAGAAATTAACCCTGAAAAAAATCCAATTCTAATGATTGCACTTTACAGCAACAATTTCAAAAAAGTTTTAACCTGGAAAGATTTCCCTCATGATTTTGATTATGTTGAAGTTCTTAAAGATGAAGAAGCAATGTTAAAAAGATTTAGCGAAATTATTAATGAACAAGATCCAGAATTTATAACAGGTTATTACTCCGATAAATTTGACTTTCCTTATATTGACACACGAGCAAAGAAATATGATCTATCTATGATTCTAGGTGTAAACAACAGTAATTTGTTTATTCGTTCAGGGAGAGGTTTTCACAGTAATGAAGCTAAAGTTACCGGTAGGGTTCATTTAGATGTTCATACATTTATTAAACAAATTCTTGGTCAAAATCTTAAAACAGATTCATTTTCATTAAATGCAGTGGCTGAAGAATTATTAGGCCATAAAAAACATGACGTTAATTTAGATGATCTATCAAAAAATTGGGATAACCATCCTGAAGAACTTGCAAGTTACTGTGCTTACAATTTACAAGACGCTAAGTTAACATTTGATCTATGTCAACATATTTTTCCAATTCTTATTGAGTTTACTAAGTTAATTGCACTTCCTCCCTACGATTTGTCAAGAATGCGTTATGGCAAATTGGTAGAGAATTATATTCTTAAACAATCAATTAAAAAGAATGTTATTGCTCCAAATAAAGCAACCGGTCAAGAGTTAGAAAGAAGGATGGAAGAACATATCCAGGGAGCTTTTGTTTTCCAACCCACACCTAATATCTATGAAGAAATTGTGGTGTTTGATTTCAGTTCATTGTATCCAACAATTATTACTGCACATAATATCGGCCCAGAAGGTTTCCAATGTGATTGTTGTAAAGACAAACAACATGTTCCTGAAAGAGAACAATATTGGTTCTGTCAAGAAAAGAAGAGTTTTCTTCCTTCTGTACTAGAACATATTATTCTTAGAAGAACTGGCGTTAAAAGATTAATCAAAGGACAGAAAGAAAAAGATGAACCCACTGGGATGCTAGATGCCAGATCATTTGCTTTGAAAATTCTTGCAAATTCATTTTATGGTTATCTTGGATTCTTTGGAGCTAGATGGTATTGTTTTGGTTGTGCAGCTTCTACAACTGCCTATGCAAGAGATTATATCAAACAAACTATTCATAAGGCAGAACAGAAAGGATTCAAAGTAATTTATGCAGATACTGATTCTTGTTTTCTGATTCTTGGCAAACAAAAGTTAGATGATGCTTTGGCTTTCATGAACGAAGTTAATTTTGATCTTCCTGGGCATATGGAACTAGAGTTTGAAGGTTACTTTCCAAAAGGAATTTTTGTTGCTACAAAAGGTACAAAGAAAGGTGCTAAGAAAAAATATGCATTACTTCAAAAAAATGGAAAGCTAAAAATCACCGGTTTTGAGTTTGTGAGAAGAAATTGGTCACCTCTAGCTAAAGAAGTACAACAGCATGTTTTACAAGAAGTTCTGAAGGGAAATGAAAAAGAGGCACTAATCTATGTACGAGATGTAGCTAAAAAATTGAAAGAAGGAAAAATTCCATTAAAACAACTAATCCTAAAAACGCAATTAACTCGTCCAGTAGACAAGTATACTAGTGTTGGCCCACATGTGTCTGTTGCAAAACAATTAATTGCACAGGGCAAAAAAGTAGGACCAGGCAGCATCATAGAATACGTTATTGCAAAAGGATCAGGTTTAGTAAGGGAACGAGCAAAAATCCCAGACGAAGTAGAAAATTATGATATCAATTACTATCTAAAACAACAGTTATTGCCTGTAGTTAGTAGTATTTTTGCAGTTTTGGGATATTCAGAGGACGATATTATCTCAGAAAGTAGCCAGCAAGGGCTTGGTAAATTCTTTTAAGGTAACTTTTATATACCTGAATTGTCCAAGACTATTATGAACATCGGGGGGCAAGCAGTTATTGAAGGCGTTATGATGCGCAATAAAGATAAATTTGCTGTAGCTGTTAGGCTTCAAAATGGTGAAATAAAAGTTAGAAAAGAAAAAACAACTAAATATCCCAAAATTTTTAACAAATTCTTTTTGAGGGGAATTATTGGTTTGTGGTTTATGTTATATGATGGTGTTAGAGCGTTAATTTGGAGTTCTAATCAACAACTTGAGGAAGAAGAGGAACTTAAAAAAGGGGAAGTAACCTGGACAGTAGCACTTTCATTTATTTTTGCTTTTGGAGTATTTGTCGGTTTACCTTTCCTATTTGCAAAATTGATCCATTCAGAAGGGGTATGGTTTGATGTCCTGGATGGAATTTTTAGAGTAGCGCTTTTCATTGCTTATCTGGCTTTAATTTCATTAATGAAAGATATTAGAATTTTGTTTCAATATCACGGTGCAGAACATAAAACTATTGCTTGTTATGAAGCTAAAGAAGAACTTATTCCAGAAAATGTAAGAAAATATTCTCGGTTCCATCCAAGATGTGGAACTTCTTTCATTGTAATTGTATTAGTTTTATCTATTATTATTTTTTCACTTTTAAGAGGCCCTTGGTGGGTAGAGTTATTGGGAAGACTTGTTCTAATTCCTGTAATTGCTGGCATAGGTTATGAAATTATCAAATTTAGTGGTAAATATTGCAAAAATCCAATAATGAAAATCTTCATAACTCCGGGATTATGGTTACAACGTCTAACTACTAAAGAACCTACCGATAAACAGTTAGAAGTTGGCATTAAATCTTTAGAAGCTGTTTTAGATTAAAGATACGTTGCACCAATTTCTGCTAATCTGCTTCTTTCAACTTCACCAAGAATAACATGGACAAATTCTGGAACTTTATTTTTCATCAGTTCTTCTGTTGTAACGGTAAGTCCGCAATCACGTTCATCAAGGAAAGGGTTATCTATTTGAAAAGGATCACCTGTCATAACAAATTTGGCACCTTCCCCCATTCTTGTAACAATAGTTTTAATATTTCTTGGTGAAAGATTTTGTGCATCATCAACAATAACATATTTTTTGTCTAATGTGTCTCCCCTGATGTATGTTATTGGTCTAAATTCTACAAAATCTTTAATACCATAATTATAATCATCATAATCAGTACCAATAATTCTCCTTAGAGCAGTTTCTATTGGTGCATAGAATGGATCAATTTTATTTTCCAGTTCTCCAGGTAAATATCCTACTTTTTCTCCAACTTCAGAAATTGGTCTCACTACTACCACTTTATCATATCTTCTATTTTTTTCATCTATAACTTGATTTAACCCTGCAGCTAAAGCAATTAACGTTTTTCCAGTTCCAGCAATACCAAGAGCTGAAACAGCAAGTGTTTCCGGGTCAAGACAAGCATCAAACAGAAATGATTGAGCAGCGTTTCGAGATTTAATACCTTCAATTCCCCTCCCTTTAATTCTTTTTACTGATCTTAAACCATTAATTAAATCATATCTCACAAGAGCAGATTGTGATTTTCCTGCTTGCAATTGTAAATATTGATTACATTCTAATTTATCAGATAAATAATCTTTTAAACAATCAACATGAAGTTCTTCTCCTCTAAAAATTGAATCAATAATCTCTCCTGATACTTGTATTGATTCTTGACTTCCAAAGAGATCACGTACATCTAAACTAACTTTGTCATGATTGTAATCATCAGCAGTAACGCCTTCATTTCGAGCAAGCAAACGTAAGTTCAAATCTTTAGTTACTAATGTAACTAACCCATCTTTATTTTCCGCCCTTAATAAAGCTCGTGCTAAGATCCGATCATCAACCGTTGGAGTTCCGTAAGGCGCAACACGGCGCACCACACTATCTTCCAAAGTTTTAAAATCAAAATGAAGAGTTCCACCATTAGGCAGTTCAATTCCTTTTCTAATATCTCCTTGTGTGCTAAAACCTTCAAGAATTCTGCTTGCTTCTCTAGCATGAACACCTGCATCCCCTCTTGATTTTTTAAGTCCATCTGTTTCACGGATAACTTCTCTAGGAATTATCACATTATTATCTTCAAAGTTAAATAATGAACCGGGATCATGAATTAATACATTAGTATCTAGAACGAAATCTTTTTGCATTACTTTCTTACCTCTCTGAAGAAACTTCTTTTAATTTATTCTCTATAGCGTCATATTCTCTTCTAATTAAGTGACGTGGTCGCCCTTCAGAAAGACAAGTGTCATGATAAGATCTTGCACCTGCAGTAACAGCTTTACCTATATCTCCAAAACGTCCATCTTCAGCAAGATTAGCTACAAGCGATTCTACTGTGTTAGGCGAAAATCTTTCAGAAAATTCTGTTGGTAAACCTTCAACTTCTAAATTTTCAGTTGTGTACTGTCTAAGTGCTAGCTCCTGTTTTGTAGTCCCTAAGTAAGCTCTAGCAGATTTTTCAAATCTCTTTTTAAATTCTGAAATAACTTGTGGACTAACACTTCCACGCTTATTTTTAAGAATTGAAGGCGAATATCCAGATTTCACACCACTAACAAAACTTGCAAAAAGAATTCCTAATTCTTTATCATTTGATATCTGATAAGGGGTGTTATCTTCAACACGTGCATCTACTACCTGCAACTGACGGATAAGTGTGTACAAATCCGGCCATCTAGTTTTTCCACCTCTAGTTTTCACAAAAATAACACAACAGAGCTAATTTATATCTATTTATATACTCTGATAGATACTCTCTGTCAATTATATCTTTCTACACACTAACTAAACTAACATTTTGTTCTTTACGCACACGAATCACATGTTGTACAAAACTTTCAACTTTTGCTTCATGTGAGACTAAAATAATCTGTTTTAATGCCAACAACTCTAATACTTCTCTAACTTTATCTAATTGTTCAGCACTAAATCCGTCTGTTGGTTCATCTAAAATCAATAAATCTTTGGTTTGAATCTCTTGTACAACCTCATTAATTACTTTGTTTAGTGATAATCTGTAAGCAAGTGAAGCAGAAGTTCTTTCTCCTCCACTTAAATTTCCAAACAAAATTTCATAACCATTTTGTTCAATTATTGGGGTAAAAGCATCGTCTAAACGAGCAGTTAATGCATCATCATCTATTAATAAAGAGAACCATTCTTGAAATAACTGATTAAATAAACGATGGATATGTGCCATTACATGTTTTTCTATAGTTGAAGTTAGTGGCAGAAAATGTCTATCTAACCAATGATATTTTTCTTTGGTGTGAATTAGTTCTTTTTGTAATTTTTTTAATCTTTCAATTTCATTAATAACTTGTTTCAGTTCATAATTTAGATAAGTTTGGTTTGCCCTTTCAGTTGCAACATCAACAGCAATTGTAGTCACTTTTTTTTGTAGTATCTCACATTCTTTCTCTAAGATAATTATCTCTTCTTTAAGATGTTCTCCTAAAGACGCTTCTAATTGTAAACTTTGTTGATTATCGTTTAACTCTAAATTTCTTTCAACTATTTCTTTAAATTGTAATTCTATCTCATATAACTTTTTTTGTGTTGTTTCATAAACTAAAATTTCTTGTTGTTGCCTCTGCAGCCCTATCAATTCATTTTCAAGATCTAACATCCCAGGCAATTGCTGTAACTCTTGTTGTAAACCGTTATTTTCTTTAACTTTATCTCTTAACTGTTGTTTTAATTCTTCTTTTAACTTTACTTGTTGTTCCATTTGTGATAAAACAACTTCACTTCTAATTTTTTCCTGCTCAGCTTGTCGAATTATTGTTTGTTTTTCTAATTCTTGAGCTTTTTGTTCTAAAATCACAGTTAATTTGTCTTGTAATGCCACAAGTAATTTTTCAGAACGATTAATCTTATCCGCTTCTTTTTGCTGAACTTTAGACTTATGTTCATCCTGTACTTTTTGTAAACAAGTAGGACACTCTTCTAAATCATTAAGACGCCCATGAGTCTCCTGAGCCTGATCTAATATTGTAGAATTTTTAGAGATCAAACTGGTAGTGTGAGTAAAGAGATCACTTAACAAAACAAGTTTTTCTTCAACAGCAGCTTTTTCATTAATTTGTTGTTGTAACTGTAATAAATTTTGTTTTTTCTCTAATATCTCACTTATGTCTCCGCCAGAAAAAATGTTTTGTTGTATTTCTGTAATTTTTTGCTGTACTTGTAATATTCCTGTTTCAATCTGTGTTTTTTTAGTAATGTGTGCATCTCTTTTAATTTGTACTTCTGCTAATTTTGTTATGATAACTGCTTTATCTCCAATTTTTTGCAATTCATTTAATCGACTTTGCAGATCATTTTGCTGAGTTAACAATTTTTCTTGTTGCACTTTATTATGCAATATTAAAGAACTGATAGTTTGTAACTCACGCTTTTTTTCTAAACATAATTTTTCTTTTTCTTTTTCCCTCTCCAATTTTCCCCGAAATCCCTGCAACTTTTCTTCATAAAATAATTTTTCTGGTACTAACTCTTCTAATTTCATTTCAACTATAGAAATATCATTTTTTAGTGCTATAAATTTTTCTTCTTGTTCAGGCAAAGGTTCCAATTTTGTGTTTAACACAGCTAAGGTTACCCGTAATTTTTTCAAGAACAATTGTACATTTTCTCTAATAACCTTATATTTATCTACATTAAATATTTTTCTCAATAAATCTAATCTGATTTCAGCAGTTTCTTGTAAAACTTGCTTCATTGATTCTTGAGGAGTGTATATTGTATATCTAAAAATGTAATTCTTGTTTTTGGTTATAAACTCTTCAGGATAACCCAGTAATCGTATCACTTCAGCTTTTAATTCAACAGGTGTTAATTCTTTTTTTAACCCATTAACCAATAAAAAACCAGCTAACTGTTTAATTCCATTTTTTTCTTTTTTTAATGCACGGTGAATAGTAATCTCTTGTCCATTAATCAACAAAATCAATTCAACAAACCCTTTCACTGTTCCTTTTCGTAATAGTGCCTCCCCGGGAAGATCAGAACGAGACGTACCAAATAAAGCAAATTCAATAGCTAGAAGAATTGTAGATTTTCCAGAACCAATATCTCCTGCTAATAATGTTGTCCCTGATGAAAAATTTACAACAGTATCTGTGTATGATCGAATGTTCTGGAGAGTTAACTGTTTTAGAAGCATAATTATCAGCAAGAAAATCAGTTTATATGCTTTGTTGTGCTGTGATCTTTAGATTTATCTACATCAAAATATTTATAGATTGGTTGTTGTTCTTTAACGTCAACTTCATTATTTGCTTCTCTAGCTAACATGAACAAATAATCACTCAGTCTGTTAACATAACGTAACATTTCTGGGTTCAATGAAATAACTTTACTGGCAACAATCAGGCTTCTTTCAGCTCTTCTGGTGATACATCTACATAGATGTAAAAATGAGCTAGCACTAGTACCTCCTGGCAAAATGAAAGCTTGTTGTCCACCAACTTTTTCGTGAATATTATCAATAGCTTTCTCCAATTCAATAACATGACTTTCTCTAATTCTTGGCAGTGCATCAGCTTCCAATGCACTACCTGCTAAATCAGCTCCAACTTGAAATAAATCGTTTTGTACTTTTTGTAAAACACGACGTAATTCCTCATTTTCAATGAAACAAAGTGTAACTCCAATAACTGAATTAACTTCATCTAGTGCACCAACGGCTTCTATACGTGGATCATCTTTTTGTATCATTCCACATCCAAAAAATGCAGTCTTACCTTTATCACCAACTTTTGTATAAACTTTCATGCGCCATCACCAATAGTTAAAACTTGATCTTCATAACTTCCATCTCTATAGATAGTAATTCCTTTACATTTCATTTTCCAAGCAAGAACATAAGCTTGTTCTACATCACTAATTGAAGCACTTCTTGGAAAATTGATTGTTTTTGATATGGAATTATCTACATATTTTTGTAATGTTGCTTGCATTTTAACATGCCATTCTGGCAAAATATCTTGTGAAGTTACAAATATCTCCCTAACTGATTTTGGAACATCTGTAAAACCTTGGACCCCACCAACTCTTGCCATTTTTCTTATTAATTCTGGAGAATAAAACCCTTTTTCTTTAGCAACTTTTTCAAACACTTTATTTACATGAACTAATTCTGTATCTCCTAAAACACTTCTTTGATATGCAAGTGCAAATAATGGTTCACAACCAGAAGATGTATCGGCTAGAATACTAATTGTTCCGGTGGGAGATATTGATAAACAACAAAGATTACGCATTTTTTGTCCAGCTTGATGATGAGATGATCCTTCCCATGCTGGAAAAACCCCTCTTTGTTCAGCTAATGCTTGTGAAGTTGAGTAAACTGATTCTTTAATGAAACTCATTAACTTATCTGCAAATTGTAAACCTTCTTCTGAATCATATTTAATCCTTAAACAACAAAACAAATCAGCCAATCCCATAACACCTAGGCCAAACTTCCTAGTTCTTTTAGTCATTTCTCTAATTTCTTTTTTAGCGTATTTATTTTGATCAATAACATTGTCTAAAAAGTGAACGGCTGCCTGTACAGTTTTTTTCAGCAATTCCCAATCAATAGAATCTTCTTTAATATGTCTTGCAACATTAATAGAACCAAGTACACAACCTTCATGTGGCAATAATGGTGCTTCCCCACATTGATTAGTACTTTCAATAATGCCTAGATGTTTTCCTGGATGTTTTCTGTTAATTTCGTCAATGAATACTAGTCCTGGATCTCCCGTTTTCCAAGCATTTTGTGTTATCACTGCAAAAACATCCCTTGCACGCAATTTACCAATGGTTTTTTCTGATCTAGGGTTAAATAATTGGTACTGTTTATCTTCAAGTACAGCTTTCATAAATTTGTCAGTAACTCCAACTGAAATGTTAAAATTTTTTAATCCTCTTTGACTTCTTTTTGCTTCAATAAACCTAATAATGTCTGGATGATCAACTCGTAACACTGCCATGTTTGCTCCAGGACGAACACCACCTTGTTTAATTGCTTCTAATGCTCTATCATAAACTTGCATGAATGCTACTGGCCCAGCAGCAACTCCTAAATGGGTTCCAACTTTGTCACCTTTTTGTCTTAATCTAGAAAAACTGAATCCTGTGCCAGAACCTTGTTGATGAATCATTGCGGCATCTCTTAACGTTCCAAAGATCCCTTCCATTGTGTCTTCAATTGGCATCACAACACAAGAACTTAATTGTTGAACTTCTGTTCCTGCATTAATCAATGTTGGAGAATTTGGTAAGAATCGTAAATCTGCCATGATTTCAAAAAATCTTTCTTCTGCATTTTTTATCCCCTCTCTTTTAATTCCGTATTTAGCATCAGCTGCAGCAACATGGTGTGCAACTCTTTGCAGCATACCTTTTGGAGTTTCTAAAAGACTACCTTGTTCATCTTTAATCAAGTAACGCCTTTCAAGAATGGTTAATGCTTGGTTAGAAAAATTCATGTTTTCACTAGCTTTTTCTCTTCCTAAAATAAACACGCGCTGTTTTCTTTCTTCATTTCTTTTATATCTAAAAAGAATAAACGCTTTTGCAGTCTTTGCATGTCCTTTTTCAATTAGAACTTTTTCAACACAATCTTGTACATCTTCTACTGTTGGCAAATCTTTTTTGTCTCGTATTTCTAATAATTCTACAACTTCCTGAGCAATCTTTTTAGTTTCTTCTTTGTCACTTCCCCCTACTGATTGTACTGCCCTAAATATAGCATCAACTATCTTTGTAGGATGAAATTCTACAACTCTGCCGTCCCTTTTTACGACTTCTTTAATCTTTGTAACTACTACTTCCATTAACTACACCCTGTTGTTTCTCCACACACCTCGCATAACATGCAAGTTCCGTTTTGTCTTAATTGTGCTGCACCGCAAGCATTACAAGTTTGCTTCTCCCCTTGTCCAGATAAAGATATCTTTGAAGTTTCCATTGATAAACTTTCTTTAACATCTCCAAACTCTTCTAAGAATGATTGAAGTCCACTTATAACGGGGTGTCCTCCCATGTTCAATGAAGAAGCAATTAAACCAGGGTTAACACCTTGTTGTAAACTTAAATTAACTGAGTTAACTAACGCTTGCATCATTGCTTCTTGAGCAGGTGATAACCCTTGTAATGTTACAGCAACATTTGTTAACATTACTCCTTCTTGCTTACCTGTGATTCGTAACTCTTTATTTCCTACTTTCATTTTATGTACCATTGTGTTAGAAGCAGTAGCTGTAACTATTCTTTCAGACAAAACCTGTTTTAACAAAGGATCTCCATCTAATGTTGTGTTTAATGGTTGACTTAATTTGCAACCATCTCTGTACAAAGCAACAGCTTTAACCATCATTGCCCAGGCGTCATAATATGCCTGCTTAATTTGTTCAACTGTCCAGTCTTGTGGCATGTTAATTGTTTTACTAATCGCTCCAGAGATAAATGGCTGGGTTGCAGCCATCATTTTAATGTGCCCATAAGGATGAATGTACCTTTTTCCAATTTTACCACATTTATTTGCACAATCAAATATTGGGTAATGTTCTTTCAGTAAGTGTGGTGCCCCTTCAAGCGTCATTGTTCCACAAATGTATCCATTTGCTTCATCAATTTCTGCAACAGTAAAACCTAATGCAGATAACACATCTGTAGCCCCGTTTTGTGTTAATTTATTGTAAAATTCTTCTCCTAATGTCCATTGATTAAACATGTACTTGATGTCCATAGAACTTCCCAAATCTTTTTCAACTGTAGAAATTTGTTCTTCTGTTAAACCTTTAGCAGCTAAAGTTTCTTTATTAATTGCTGGACTTCCAGAAAAAGTACCTTTACCTAAACAGTAAGCAAGAATCTCATCAATTTGGTTATGTTGATAATTCAGTTTCTTTAATGCTTTTGGGACAGACTGATTAACTATTTTGAAAAATCCTCCTCCAGCTAATTTTTTGAATTTAACTAATGCATAATCTGGTTCAACTCCTGTTGTATCACAATCCATAACTAAACCTATTGTTCCTGTTGGTGCAATAACAGTAGTTTGTGCATTTCTGTAACCATGCTTTTCTCCTTCACTAACAGCATTATCCCAAGAGTTCTTTGCGGCAGCTAAAAAATCTGCAGGACAAGATTTTTGGTTAAGGCTCATTGGTTCAACAGTAAGATCTTCGTATGTGGCATCATTATGCGCTGCTCTTCGATGATTTCGCATAATTTTTAACATTGATTCTTTGTTACGTTCATAATGTTTGAATGTTCCTAACACGCTTGCCATCTCTGCAGAAGTTGTGTAAGAATCTCCGGTCATTATTGCTGAAATGGCTCCAGCGATTGATCTTCCGTCTTCACTATCATAGGGGATTCCTTGTAACATTAACAAAGTTCCTAAGTTAGCAAAACCTAACCCTAAAGTTCTGTATTCATAACTTCTTGCTGCGATAGGTTCTGAAGGGAAATGTGCCATTAAAACAGAAATTTCTAATGCAATTGTCCATAGTCTAATTGTGTGACGATAACCTTGAATGTCAAATCCTTTATCTTCATCATACAATTTCACTAAATTCATGGATGCTAAATTACAAGCAGTATCATCTAAAAACATGTATTCACTGCAAGGGTTACTTCCATTAATTCTACCATCAGCAGAACAAGTATGCCATTCGTTAATTGTGGAATCAAACTGAACTCCTGGATCTGCAGAAGCCCATGCACAATAACCAACATCATCCCATAATTTTGCTGCAGGTAAAGTTTTCATCACATCACCGTGAGTTCTACCTTTTAGCTCCCATTCTTTACCTTCTTTTAATGCAGTAAAAAATTTGTTAGGAATTCTGATAGAATTATTACTGTTCTGGCCAGAAACTGTTAAGTAAGCTTCAGATTCGTAATGTGTATCAAACTCTTGTAGCGGTAAATCATATCCTTGTTTTGCTAAGTGTAACGCCCTAACTAAATAACTAACTGGAATATTATCTTTTGCAGCTAATTGGATTGCTTCTTTCACAGAATTATCTTCTAATGGTGTTTCTTTATTTTTAGCAGAGTTTATCAATGCACTTAACCTTTGTTTTAATGTCTTACTACCTGCTACTAAAGATGCAACTTTTTCTTCTTCTCTAACTTTCCACCAGATAAAATCTTCAATTTCAGGATGGTCCATGTCAAGACTTACCATTTTTGCAGCTCTTCTTGTTGTTCCTCCTGATTTAATGCTACCTGCTGCAACATCAAATATTTTTAAGAAACTCATCAATCCTGAACTAGTTCCACCACCAGAAAGAATTTCTCCTTTACCTCTTAAGTTTGAGAAGTTACTTCCTGTTCCAGATCCATATTTGAAAACTCTCGCTTCCCTAGTTAATAAACTAAAGATTCCTCCTGGACGAACAAGATCATCATCAACTTGTTGAATAAAACAGTTGTGGACAACAACACCATTTCCCAAAAATTTTCCACTTTCAGTCTGGATATCGTAAACTTTTTTAATCCCAATTTTCTCTATGGAAGTAATTGTTTCTTCCCTAATCATTGCCACAGATTTTGAACGCTGAACCAGTTTATTCAAAATAACTAATTTATCTTTCTTTTCTTGGCTGATGAATCCTATTTGTTGTTGATATTGATTTCGTGCACTTCCATAAGCAATAGTTACTTGATGTGTTCCTGCTCTATTTTCTCTAGAATCTTTGTTCCAAGAAATTCTTGCGTAAATTCCAATGGAATTTAATAGTTGAAGAACACCAAATGATAACTCTTTTGAACAAGTTGTTAAACAAATATCACCAGAATTTCTATTCTGATCAACACGAATTCTTACACAGCCGTCTGCTTGAAATAATGCTTTGATAAATTCTCTTTTTTCTTGTGCACTTCCATAAATTATCTTTTTAGGTACTCTGGCAGTCCTACTTCTCATTTCTAATAATTCATATTTTTCCACAAAAGAATGAATCTTCTTTCCAGAAAGATGAATACGTTTTCCATCTAAATGTTTCCCTTTAGTTGCAAAACTAGTTACCCAATATGATAACTCTTCACCAAAAACTTCTTCAAGATCTCTTAATACAGCATTATGCTCAGAATCATTTACTGTTATTATCTCCATGCGCATAACATTTTGATAAATACCAATGGATCCATCTCCGATTGTCCAGCCAGCTAGTCTTGCTTCTGCTAAATCTTTACTGAATACATTTTTCTCTTTAACGTCAAGAACAAGTGGTTGTTGAAGTCTGTTGCCTAGATTCAAACTTTTTACTTCATTCCAATCATATTTTCCTTTCCATTTATCAGAAGATAAAACAAGATGATCTTCAGTAAGATCAACATAATTCCCATTTTTTAATGTTATTCTAAAAACTTCTTTTTCACCATTGTCTTTAGTAGCGAGAATCTTTACAAATTTTTCCCCATCAAAAACTTTTAAACCTGTTAAATCTTTATCAACAATCTCGCCAATAAACCTAGTTCCTTTTTCTGTATAAAGTTGTGTATGGTACTCTGCACATGCGTGAGGTTGCGATCTAGAATAAGTATCTTTTGAAAACTCTAATTTTTCTGTTACTGGATCAATATAACTGTGCCCTTGTGCTGGCCCTGTTAATCCATATGCCCAATTTAATCCGGTAGTAAACCATTGTGGACTATTTGGGGCAGCAGACTGATTAATGATCATAAAAACCATTTCTTCATAGAATGATTGTGAATCTTGTAATGAGGAAAAATAATTAAATTTTTCTCCCCAGTGACGCCAACAACCTGCAATTCTATGTGCAACCTGTTTAATACTTGTTTCACTGCCTGTAATAATTTTTCCACTTTCATCAAGAAGTAAATCACCACTTTTATCTTTTAATGGTACTCCTGCTTTTCTAAAATATTTCTGTGCAAGAACGTCTGTTGCTACTTGTGTCCAAAAGTTTGGCACTTCAACATCATTCATATGAAATACTAATGATCCATCAGGATTTTTAATTGTAGAATTTCTTTTTTCATATGTAAACATACTGAATGGGTCAACACCTTCTGTAGTAAAATACCTTGGGATCTTCAATCCTTTGCTTTGTGTAATACTTTCTTGTTCCATATACTCTCCACCTCTTATGTAATAGTCTGTAGCTCTTTTTCCAGGAGCTTAGGATCTTCAATTGACTTATGAATAGATGCAAAACGTAAATAAGCCATCTTATCAATTTTTTTCAATTCTCTTAAAACTACTTTTCCAATTTCTTTAGTCTTAATTGGGTTAATTTTTTTTGCTAATAATTTTCTTTCAATCAAGTTTGTTATTTCAATTAACTTTGTGTCATCAACTTTGATACATGAACGTTGCAAACTTTCAGAAATCTTTTTAGTGTCAAAAGGTTGCATTCTACCATCTTTTTTTAACACTGTGAGGTTGAAGAACGCTTTTTCATATGTTGTGAATCTATTTTCACATTTTCCACAAGAACGTCTTCTTCTAACCCCTTCAGAAACTAAACGGGACTCTAATACTTTTGTATCATTGTGTGCACAATAAGGGCAATCCATCTTCTTCCTCTGTTTTTCTTAGTAAGTGACAAAACACTATATGTGGTGTGTGTTAAAAAAAGTAAGTGCACATATGGTGTTTTTGCAAGACAAAATTGTTTTTCGTTTAAATATATTTATGGTCTTGATGAGTGATGTTACAACTCATCTTTCTCATTGATAGGAAGTTGTAAGCGGAATCATAAGATATTTTAATAAAGTTCGTTAATTAGAAGATCATATGAAAAAATATTTTGATAGGCCTCATAAAGAAATATTTCCTAAAGAAAAAATTTTAGTTCTTCGGAGTATAGCAATTAATAAAATTAAATCTAACCTTTTACCAAATAAAAAGATAATTAAGATCATTTTAATAGGTTCATCAGTAAAAAATAATTTTGGTAAGTATGCTCCTCCTGGGTTTAGGGGTAGTTTATTCTCTGATTTTGATTTTATAGTTTTTGTTGAAGAAGATTATAAAATTCCTAAATGGCTTGATAAAGAACCTGCAGGTAAACCTTTTCCGGATGCTAAGCTAAATTTAGCTTATAGAAATAAGAATTTTGTTGAGGACAAGTACGATATTGAGGTATTTTTTATTAGGAAATCAAATATGGCGGATCCTAAAATTCAAAAATTAGGCGAATTAGCAGGAATTCCTATGACTCCAACTACGACTCATGAACACCTGGTAATTTACAGTAAAGATTAGATTTAAACGGAACTTTTAAAATCATATAACATTTAACTCCAAACATGGTTGGCATAGTAATAATAAAAGCACTCTATCTTTTCTTACCAGTCTATTTCGCTAATATGGCACCAGTATTGTTTAAATGGTTACCCTTCTTAAACAAACCAATTCATGAACGCTGGTTTGGTAAGAATAAAACATGGCGAGGCTTAGTTGTTGCTGTACTTTTTGGAATAATTATTTTTTCATTTCAGAAATTAGCTTACAATAATGGCTTTACGCAATGGGCAGTTATTGATTATCTTGACTTCTCTGTTGGTTTCGGAGCTCTTTTGGGTTTTGGAGCAATTCTTGGAGACTTAATTGAAAGTTGGTTGAAAAGAAAAGCAGGTATCGCTCCAGGCAAAAGATGGTTTCCTTGGGACCAATTAGATTTTGTTTTTGGTGGATTATTGTTTATGTTTTTCATTTATATCCCTCCTGCAGAGATAATCCTTACAATTATAGTTTTCAGTCCAGTTCTTCACATTGTCGTTAATAGAATTGCTTATTATTTAAGAATAAGAAAAGTTAAATGGTGAATTAAACTTTATGCTTTTCAACAAACCATTGTAATTGTCTAGCTAATACATAAACTGCAACTACTCCTGTAACTAAGTAACCAACAATAGGCAATTGTACTGCCATAAAGAATAATAACCAAGTTCTTGTAAATAATATTGGAGATTGCATTTTGCTCCATATATGTACTATCTGTGCAAGTACAGCCACACTTAAAGCAACAAATGCATATAACTCCCCTAAAACAATTCCAACTTTTAACAATATTAAAACCATGATCAGTCTGTCAGTAAAATAATCAAAGTATTTTCCAAATATTGTTTCTTTACTTACTCTGGCTATCACTCCATCTAATCCATCTGCAATTAAATGCAGTAATCCTAAAATTAAAAACATTCTATGATCACTAAATAGATAATAAACCGCTACGACCCCAAAAAATAATGAAATTGCAGTCATAAAATTAGCACTTAAACCTATTTTCACGCATATTTTTCCTACTGGGTTAAGGTACTTTGTTCTTAATTTTTGAACTAGTTTTGTCCAGCGGTGAATATATTGTTCCATTTTGCAAAGAACTTTCTACAACTATAAAAGCGTTGCTGCCCGTCGATAAAAAGAAAGCTTTAAATACTCAAATTGTTTCTCTTGTAGCACGATAGTAACTCGTAAAAGAGGAGGTAGATACAATGGCACAAGTTGTTTCAAAAACTAAAGTAAAAAAAGAGTCAGGCTACTTATATTTCGTTGATAAAAATGGGAATGTAGCACGAGCTCCAATGAGTAGAGCTGGTCAAAGAAAAGGCCGTAAGAAAACACAGGTGGTAGCAAAAGCTGGCGTGAAGAAAGAGTCTGGTTACTTATACTTCATCGACAAGCAAGGAAACGTTGCTCGAGCTAAAATGGCACGAGGAAGAAAACGTAGTAAGAAAAAAGCTACTAAGAAAAAAGTTGCTAAACGTAAACCAGCTAAGAAAAAAGCTGCAAAGCGTAAAGCATCTGCTAAACGTAAACCAGCTAAGAAAAAAGCTGCAAAGCGTAAAGCACCTGCTAAACGTAAACCAGCTAAGAAAAAAGCTGCAAAGCGTAAAGCTCCTGCTAAACGTAAACCAGCTAAGAAAAAAGCTGCAAAGCGTAAAGCTCCTGCTAAACGTAAAACAACGAAAAGACGACGATAAGTCGCTTTTTTTCTTATTTTTTTTCTTTCTTACATTCTAAATCTTTATATACACTCTTTCTCTTAGTCCATTATGTTTGATCCTAAAAATCGTTTGAATGAACTAAGTGCTAAACAATGGTTAAAATTCACTAAAACTTGGTTTGTTCATAATCCTCCTCCTAGGAAGAAAGTAGAACAGTTACATCCTGCTAAATATCCAGAAAATCTAATCAAAGAATTCATTGAATTTTTTACAAAACCTGGTCAAGTTGTTTTTGATCCATTTTTAGGAACTGGAAGTACTTTGGTTGCTGCACAACAAACAGGAAGAAAAGGTATTGGAATAGAATTACAGAAGAGATATGCGGAAATTGCAAAACAAAGAGTTGATAAAACACAACATATAATTATCGGCAATGCTTTTGACAATCACAATTTGCCAGAGATTGATCTTGTTATTACTTCCCCACCATATGGTGCAATGTTACAAAAGAAAAGCCTGGCTGCCAAAAAACGTTCTGATAAAGGATTAGACACACAATATAGTGATGATGAGGCCGATTTAGGTAATGTGGAAACTCACGATGAATTTGTGGAAAAACTCAATCAATTATTTATTCAACTTAAACCTAAAGTAAAATTAAATGGTCATGTGGTAATAATTCTTCAAAATTATATGCAGAAAGGAACCTACATTCCTTTAGCTTGGGACGTAGCAAAATTAGTTAGTCAAAATTTTCAGTTTCGTGGAGAACGTATTTGGTGTCAAGATAATAAGACTTTATACCCTTACGGCTATCGTTACAGTTTTGTACCTAATGTTCACCATCATTACTGTTTAATCTTTAAAAAAATCGAAGAAAAATGAATAATTATTTGGAACACACAGTATCTAAAACAACAATAGATTTCTTTACAGAACAAGCTAGGCAAAAGATAGAAAATGAAAAATGGTTAGGAAGAAATAAAGAAGTTAAAATACAAAATTTTGTTCATTGTTGGATCACTGAAGAGGCGTTTAAACAACTATTAATGCAAAAGAAAATCACATTAAGAAACAGGGGTTTATATTTTGGCGATGCAGCAGGTGCAGGGGAAGATTTTGTGATAAAACAAGGTGAGAAAGAAGTAAGTATTGGTCTTCGTTCTGTTGCACCAGATTCATTAAACAAATATAAATCAGTAGCTTACCCTGATGATCGTTTTAGAACTGAACAACACAAAATTGCCGACTTTATTGTTGTTTGCCATAACAGTAACGGATGTGTAAAATTTTATGGTGCAATAAACAAATCAACATTGCTTTCAGAGTTAGAAAAATCCAGAAAATTATACAGTAAAATGAATCAAGAATATTTTAGAGTTGTACCTTTAGAATTATTTTCGTTTAGAACATTACAACAATTGTTTATAACAACAGAATGATTTTTAAAGTTTCAAGGTTTCTTACTAGTATGAAAAAGTTATTCTTACTACTTGGTTTGCTCGTTTTATTGGTGGGTTGTACTCAGGTAGAGATTGTTCAAGAACAAGAAGTAATAGAACCAGAGGTAGTTAAAGAAACTCCTAAACCAGTAAAAGTAATTGTTTCTAGAATTCCAGATGAAATTCAAGACGTTTTAGACAAAAAGAACAATGTTAAGAGTTTAATCTATGATTATCAGGAAGATCTCTTAAGAATAAAAGCAGAAATTTATCACACCGCATTAAAAGGCAACACTATGAAATTAGAAATTCCACCAGGAAGTGATATTCTAAACACTATGGAACTTGATACCGTAATTTTTGATATTCCAAGTGGAAAAGGAACTGGTTATTGTGCAAGTGAAAAATATTGTATCACAACGGGAGAAATGGGTCCTGTTGATTTTACTGATTATTACCAACAAACTCCATTTGATTGGTTGAGTCAAATAACTGAAGCTGAGAAGATTGTTGAAGAAAATCTACAGAATAGAAAAGTTTGGAAAGTATTAGTCAATGGTGAAGATTTCTATTGGATTGACACTTATTATGGAATTCCTCTAAGAGTAGAAAATCAAGGAACAGTTTATGAGTATGATAACATGCTTTTTAACAAAGTTAGTGATGAAGATTTAATTTTTACTTTGAGAAAATAACTATCTTTTGTTGGGTAGTTCTATTTCTTTAAACCCTAATTTGCCAATCATGGGTACAAAACAGAATGGACCTAAGAATTCTAGGGAAAGTTTTCCATTTTTCTTTGTTCCTTTTACTAATTGCTGTTTTTCTGGATCTCCTATTGGGGCAAGAATTATTCCTTCATCTTTTAATTGATCAATTAATGGTTGTGGGAAACTTGGACATGCTGCAGTAATAATAATTCTATCATATGGTGCTTGTTGCAAATAACCTTCACTCCCGTCAGTTTCAAAAACTGTAAAATTTGAATAGTCTAATTCCTCCATTTTTCTTCTTGAAACGGCAACTAGTTCAGGAATAACTTCGGTTGTGACTACATAACCATCTTTTCCCACAAGTTCTGCTAGAAGAGTTGCATTATACCCTGCACCAGAACCAACTTCAAAAACTCTGTGTCCTTGTTTTACTTGCAATGCTTGTAACATCATGATCACTGTAGTAGGTTGTGATAATGACTGTTTTCTTAATGTTGGAAGTGGATTATCATCATATGCATACTGTTTCATTTCACTGTCTATAACAAAATGTTCTCTCGGAACTGTTAGAAAAGCTTCAAGAATATCTGAATCAACGTTGTGTGCTCTCCACTGATTAATCAGTGTTTCTTTTGAGCTCATTGTCTAAGTAATTGTTTTTAGCTATTTATGTGTTTCTTTTTATGCAAAAAAGTTTAAAAATGGAAGATTAATATAACTTATAATAGGGGGAATAAAAATGAGAAAAGACGTTGTAGAAAAATTTGCAGCATTAACAACTGCCGCTTTTGGTTTAATTGCCGCATTAGCATGGAATGATGCAATTAAAGCATTATTTGCTGGTCCTTGTGGCACAGAAGATGCAGGAGCATTATGTGCACTATCTGCTGGTGGGCCATGGGCGTATGCAATAGTTGTAACAATTCTTGCGGTAATCGCAACTATTTGGATTGCAAAAGCTGCTGAAAAAGCAAAAGGTTGTAAACCTGAATAATTTTCTTTTTCTTTTATTATATGATAAAAATAACAAAACAGGATGAAGAAACTTTCTTAGTTGAAGTAATTGAAGATACAACAACAAAACATCTTGTTCATATTTCTGATAAAGTATATGGAGAATTAACAAACAAAAAAATTTCAAAAGAAAAATTATTAAAAAAATCTTTTGAATTTCTGTTAGAAAGAGAACCTAAAGAATCAATAATGAGTGAGTTTGAGTTACTAATCATTGAGAAATATTTTCCTGAGTTTAGAGAAACAATCAAATAGTTTTTAAAAACACTATATCATCTTCTTCATATGTTACCAAAATTTCAAAGTAAAGCATTTCTTGCACCTATGGCAGGATTATCAGATCCAGCACTAAGATTACTTTGTAAAGAGTTAGGGGCAGGTTTAGTCGTTACTGAGTTTAAAAGTATTCATGCAGTTACTGCAAAACAAAAAGATATTACGAAATTTATTGAATTCTCACCAAAAGAAAGACCATTATCTGTACAATTATTTGGTTCAGATTTAACAAAACTAAAACAGGCAGTAAAAATTGTTGAACCACATTTTGATATTATTGATTACAATATGGGTTGTCCATCTCCTCACATTACACAACAAATGGCATGTTCTGCACTATTAAGGGAACCAGAGTTAACAAGAAAAATTCTAAGAACAATGGTACAATCAACAAAGAAACCAATCTCACTAAAAATCCGAGCAGGTGTTACTTCTTCTGATAAATGGAAAGAAATAGCATTAATTGCAGAAGAAGAAGGTGTGCAAATGATAACGTTACATCCAAGAACAGTTAAACAAGGTTATTCCGGAAAATCTGATTGGAAATTAATTAAAGAATTAAAACAGTTAGTAAAAATTCCTGTAGTGGGAAACGGTGACATTGAAACTCCAGAAGATGCAAAAAGAATGTTGGACGAAACTGGTTGTGATTATGTGATGATTGGTAGAGCTGCAGCAAAAAATCCATTTATCTTCCAACAAATTAATCACTTTTTAGAAACAGGTAAATATCGTGAAGTTTCTGATAAAAGAAGAATCCATGCTTTTTTTAAATATTTAGATTATACAAAAAATTATCCCACAATTAAATTTGCCAATATCAGAATGCAAGCAATGAATTTCACTAAAGGCATGGTTGGCGGGAAAATCATTCGCGGGAGATTATTACATGTGAAAACTATAGAAAACATTAAAGCTCTAATGGAAGATATGTTAACTCCAGAAAAGTGAATTCACACTTTTTCTCCAAATAATTTATATATTTCTTTACCTTACTAATCTCGGGGGATGGTATGTCAATAAAAAAGTTGCTATACTTAGACAAAGCACATATCAGTGAAGAGGAAATAATTCGTAAAATAGATAGTGCAATGAAGAAACATATTCATGAAGTTATTTTTAAAAAAAATGGTGAGAGTGTAAAAATCAAATTAACTGATGTTGAGCCGAAGGGTATAATGCCTAGGTCTTATAATCACTCAAATAACGCATCATAATCATGACAACTGACTACTTAAAAATATGAATTATTTTTACAGGGCAATCTCTTGCAGCTAATTCATTTTCAACAATTTCATCTTCTCTAATTTTTTTTACAAAAGTATCTTTTTTCTTAACACTCCCAATTAAATCAGACTTTCCATCATTTGAAGATATTTTCCAATTGTTTGGAGAATGTTCTACACAAGAATTACAGCCAATACATTTGTTTCTGTAATGAACAATCTTAGGCACTTTTTTTCTCCTTAATTACAAATAGTTTATCATTTGGCCTAACTTGCTTATCAACTTTAAATGTTACAACTGAATTCTTTTCTGCAACTTCAGATTTTTCATCATTAACGATCATTTTTTCAATTTTCCCATTAACTACTCCTGTTGTCGGGCCAGTGATAAGAATGGTATTGCCCTCTTGCAAACTTCCAGCTTCTAACAAGAATTGTCCAACTTTATTTTTCTTAAAATAATTTTGAACAACTCCTACAAATATTTTTTCTGTAGTGGCCTGACTTCCATATTCTCCACTCCATTCTCCTAATTTTTTTCCAAGATAATAACCGCCGTGCCAAAAACCTCTGTTAAACACTTTTTCTAATTGTGTGATCCAGTGATCAATTTTTTCTTTACTATACTTTCCATTAGAAACAGCTTCTGCAGCTCCTTTGTAACATCTAACCACTGTATCAACATATTCAGGAGCTCTTCCTCTCCCTTCAATTTTAAACACATTAACTCCTGCTTCAATTAATTTATCAACAAAACCAATTGTGCAAAGATCTTTTGGTGACATAATATATTTATTGTCAACTAATAACTCATCTCCAGTTTCTTCATCAATAACTTTGTAAGATCTTCTACAATTCTGTAAACAAGCCCCTCTATTAGCAGAAGCATTGTATGTTCCTAAACTCATGTAACATTTTCCTGAAACTGCAACACATAATGCACCATGTACAAAAACTTCAATCCCAATTAATTTCCCTTTCGGACCACAAATCTTTTTCTCTTTAATCTCTTTTACAATAGTTTTAATCTGCTGCAATGTTAATTCTCTTGCTAAAACTACTACATCAGCAAATTGTGCATAAAATTTTACCGCTTCGATGTTACTTATGTTTGCTTGAGTTGATAGATGAATTTCTAAACCTATTGATTTTGCATAACTCATTGCTGCAATATCGCTACAAATTACTGCACTAACTCCTGAATTTTTAGCAGTGTCGCATATTTTTTTCATTAATGTTAAATCATGATCATACATAATTGTGTTTAAGGTTAGGTAAGTCTTAACATTATTTTTTTTACAAATAGCAACTATTTTTTTCAAATCTTCAGTTGTAAAATTATTTGCCGCCCTAGCACGCATATTAAGTTGTTCAATACCAAAATATACAGAATCTGCACCAGCATTAATTGCTGCATGTAATGATTCATAACTACCCGCAGGGGCCATGATTTCTACAGTTTTTGTCATTATAGTACTTTTTACTTGTTTTTTTAAAAAATATCCTTTATTTATAAAAAATGAGAAAGATTTAAATAATCTTACTTATCTTACTAGTAAGAAAATGGCGTTAATAGAAATAAGAACTGTAACAGTTACCGAGAAAGGACAGATAGCAATACCAAAAGACATAAGGAGACTTGAAGGTTTTCAAGAAGGCACCAAAATTGCAATTCTTGCTTTTGAAAATAAAGTTGAGTTAAGACCTTTAAAACAGTTCAATGAGAAATTTTTTCCTGCATTAGTCAGTGAAAAATCTCTCGCAAAAGATTGGCTAACTGCAGAGGAGGATGAAGCTTGGAAAGACTTGTGAGGGGAGATATTGTTGTTCTTCTTTTTCCTTTTTCTGACTTAAGCTCATCTAAAAAGAGACCAGCCGTTGTAGCTGCAAACATTAGCGGAAACGATTTAATTCTTGTACAGATAACAAGTGCTGCTTCCAGGAGAGACAAATATGCAATTAACCTAGAAGCAGAAGATTTTCAAGAAGGCAAGTTACATGTATCTAGTATCATCAGGCCAAACAAACTTTTTACTGCAGACATTTCAATAATAAAGTCAAGAATTGGAAAGCTAAAAGAAAACAAACTAAAAGAATTACAAAATTCTTTAATTAAAATTTTCACTAAATAGCCTTATCCTTATCAACAGGATTCTGGAAACGCTTTAAATATGGTGGCAATTTTTCTAACATTTCTTGTTTATACTCGTCTTTAATGTCTAAAGAATTAATCTCTTTATTCCAATCAATTTCCGGCAATTCCGTAAAATTGCTGATAAATTTTCTATTTTGATTTTCAATTAACTGTTTTAATAATTTTGCTTTCTTAGTTGCAAATTGTTTTGTTGCAGGAAATTTTGTTATTGCATTTGCACCCGCTCTTATTACAAAACCAGTATCTTCACATCTCCTCAAGTTAGTTCCTGCAACAATCTGTAATTTTGGAAATTTAATCCTCAATTTTGCGATCCAAGTAATGTATTCTTCTACTGAAGGACCGTGAGTATATTCTGTTCCTCTAACTGGCTTTAATGCATATAATGTAATTCTATCAACTTGATGTTTTTCAATAAAATCAAATAAATACTTGATATCTTCTATTGTATCACCCAATCCTACAATTATTGCTATACTCTTTTTGAAGCCGTCTAATTTGTCAAACATCATTTCATACGGTTTGATTGGTTTACTAGGACAAACATAATCATGCAATTTTGGAGTTACTGTTTCTAAAGAAGCATAAACACCTTTAACGTACGGTTTCAATTCTTTCAAATGTGCAGGAGCGATAACTCCAATATTTAACCATATTTTTTCTCCATAAACTGTTGAAATACTTTTTACAATTTCTAACATATCTGGAAATTGCATTATTCCATAACCCCCAGTAATAAATTCTATTCTCCAGTTAAAAAGTCTACAGAATAATGCTTCTAATAACATGCTTCCCATTCCTCTTCTAGAAGTTTCTGGATGCCTTTCTTTATGGGCATTAGTTGATCTAAAACAAAATGTACAATCTGCTAATGAACAATACCATGAGATAAAAATACATCTTCCATACCATGTCTTTCCATCAAAATTTTCTTTATAGACTTTAGTTGCTTCTTGTAAAAGCAGTTCAGTCTCTTGTTTAATCTTAATATCCTCTACATGTACAAATTGGTGTGGATCATAGCTAGTTTGTTGCATAATCTTACAATTCTATGTTCTCTTTAAAAAAGTGATGTAGATTTAGTTTTTCATCTTAATTTAACTTCTGTAAAAATTTAAACTAAAAAAGTTTCCAAAATCCAGTAAGGAATTATTCCTATTATCTCTTTAAAAACTAATGAGATCCCTTGGTGTGTATTAATCAGAGGGTGTTAATTTAATTTAACAGGTGTAATAATTTGTTTACAAAATATGTCAGAAACAAAGTTTCTAGGATCTCCCAAAAAATATATTCATTTTTCGATAGATTTAAATAACAGTGTTAATTTTTAATTACACATGTTAGAAATATTTAACACCCTTGCTTACTTTTTTGAAGACAATTATGTAAAGATAAGTGTTAGAGAATTTGCTAAGTTTAAAAAAATTAGTCCACCCCACGCCTCAAAATTACTTAACTTTTTTACTAGAGAAGGTCTGCTTACAAAAGAAGAAGATCGTCGTTATCACTTTTTCCAAGCAAATCGAGAGAATAAGCTATTTGTAAAGCTACAACAGGCTTATTATACTAAATATTTAGAGCCATTAACTTTTTTTTTAGAAGAACAATTTCTCGATCCCGTAATCATCTTATTCGGTTCTTTTTCAAAAGGTGAGATTAATGAGAATTCTGACATTGACCTTGCCATATTTTCTCCAACAAAGAAACCAATTAATTTAAAGAAGTTTGAATCAAAATTCAAAAGAGAAATTCAATTATTTACTTTTAAAGATAGAGAATCATTAAATAAAAATAAGGAATTATTACACAATATTCTTAACGGTTTCTTACTTTCTGGGAGTTGGTAATAATGGACATGGTAAATTGCAAAAAGAGTGGGTTTGTGAAGAAAGTTACAACAGATCGGAATAAAATAATTGCTTTATTGAAAAGTGCTCAAAGAAAAGAAGAAGCTTCAAATTCTCTCCCATTAAGTTTCATAGATTCAAAAATAACTTTATTGTATGATTCTTTACGTATTCTTTTAGAAGTTTTAGCACTAAAAAATAGCTTAAAAATTTACAACCATGAATGTTATACTGCTTTTCTTAAAGAAATTATTAATGAATCCAGACTTGGAGACGAATTTGATAAATTCAGAAAATTAAGAAATGCACTAAATTATTATGGCAAAGAAATTAATGTGAAAGAAGCACAAGCTGTTTTAATAAGAATGAAAAATTTTATTAAAAGAATTAGGGAGTTAAACTGAAATTTCTTTAAAAAACTACTGTGAACAACCTACAATCAGTATACGAAACGTTTAAAAATGTGGGCAACTCTTCAAATAATAATATAGAGGTAATAATTATGACTAAAACAATAATGGTTGTGGATGATGAAGAGGATATTCGTTCTTCCGTTAAGATGATTCTGAAGAAAGAGGGCTACTCTGTTGTTACTGCAGTAAGTGGTGATGACTGTTTAAAGAAATTAGAAAAGACTAAACCTGATCTAATTTTAATGGACATAATGATGCCAGGAACTCCAACAAGAGATGTTGTAAAAAAAATAAAGAACGTCAAAATCTCTTTTTTGAGTGTTGTAAGAACCTCAGAAGCTGAAAAAGAAGAACTACTTGGTCAAAAGAATATAGTTGATTTTATTCAAAAACCATTTGATATTAAAACTCTTATAGCCAGAGTAAAAAAAATCTTGGGATAAAATGGATATTGAAAAAACATTAGCAGAAAATAAAACCGTGTTAATAGTACTCCCCAGTTCCGACTACCATGATATTTTAGCAGATGTTACAAAAAAACTTTCTAAAAAGAATGTTTGTTATGTCACTTTAAACAAAACTTTTTATGCTCTTACTGAACAATTCAAAAAGAAAAAAGTTAAGTTAGAAAATATGGTTTTTATTGACGCAATTTCTAAAACAATTAAAAAATCAGAAGATCAAACAGAAAGCTGCTATTTTGTAAGCTCTCCAGGTGCATTGACTGAGTTATCTATAGTGATTTCAAAGTTTATTGGTCACGGTTTTGACTATTTAATTTTTGATTCTATCACTAATCTTTTAACATATCGAAAACCGAACGTAGTAGAAAAATTTGTTTGTAACCTAATCAACAAAGTCAAAGCTAGTAAGACTAAAGGAATTTTTCTCGCTTTAAACATAAAAGAGCAGGAAGCTTTGATCAAGAAAGCTTCAATGTTTGTTGATGCGGTAATAGAGATAAAATAAACCATTTTTTCTATATCTTATTTTTATATTTTAATCCTACTTTTATTCCATTTTTTCATTCTATTTAGAGGAATACTTTAAAAAGAAAAAAACATTCATTTTACATTAGAGGTTGATAGATGGACTTAGATAGTAAAAAACACTTTAGTTTGAAAAAGTGGGTAACAAATAAGATCAATAGAAAGTTTATTTTCATCTTTTCCATTATATTTCTTATTACATTATCTAATGTTATTTTAGTTTACAATCTTCAATCTTCACAAAAATCAGATGGTGCTCTTATAGATGCTGCTGGAAGAAACAGGATGCTTTCTCAAAGAATTGGATATTACTCCGAGATGGTTGCTAAGGGACACGAAGAGGATAGAGCTCCACTTCTCTCATTTATTGAATTACATCACACTTCTTTTTATGCTTTAAAAGATGGAGGAATTGCTCCAGGTATAGCTGACAATAAAATTTTACCCCCTGCAATTCCAAGTATCATGCCCACTGTTTTAAAAGCTGAAGAATTATGGTTAGAATACAAAGAAAAAGCAGATATTATTGCCAATGAAGTAACTTTTATTAATGGAACACTTAATCCTAAGATTAAATCTTCTCTTGATTTTCTTGAAGATAATAGTCCCGAGATGTTAAGAAGAAATAATGAGATTGCAGCTGCTTATGTGAAAATTAATGAGGGAAAACAAGTTGTTGGTAATATTACTTCATTAATAATGTTTGTAATAACTGTTATCATATTATTGTTTGGTTTTGTTGTTTCCAAATCCATTTCAAAACCGATTCAACATTTGTATCTTGCAACAAAAAAGATTGGACAAGGCGATTATACTTCCCGCGTTGATGTTAAAACTGGAGATGAGTTAGAAGAGTTAGGATTAGCATTAAACAAAACAACAGAAGCACTAGCTCAAGTGGAAAAAGAAAGAAAACAAATTGATAGTGCAAAAACCAGATTTATCAGTATTACTTCTCATGAATTACGGAGTCCAATGACTCCTATGAAAGCACAGTTACAAATGTTAGAGGGCGAATATTTTGGCAAGATTTCTAAAAAACAAAAAGAAGCAGTTCAAACAGTTATTCGAAACGCTAATAGATTAGACAAAATTATTGTTGACTTTTTAGAAGTAAGCCGGATTGAGGCAGCTAGGTTAAAATTTATTTTTAAGAAAGTAAGTCTAACTCAATCAGTGAACCAATTACTAAAATTTATGGAAGGGTTCATGCCAGAGAAAAAAGTTAAGATCATTGGTCACATTGATAATTTACCAATAATTGAAGTTGATCCTGATCGGGTTGATCAAGTCCTAAGAAATTTAATCAATAATGCAATTAAATTTAGTCCAGACAATGGACAAGTTGTGGTCACTGCTAAAAAGAAAGAAAATTATATCCAATTTAGTGTGACTGATCAGGGTGTAGGTTTAAAACTAGAAGATCAAAGAAGAATTTTTGAACCATTTTATCAAGCCGAACAAACAATATATCGTAAGAAAGGTGGAACTGGATTAGGTTTAGCAATTTGTCGCGGTATTGTAGAAGCACAAAATGGAAAACTTTGGTTAGAATCTGAAGTGGGTAAAGGGTCAACATTTTACTTCACCCTCCCTTTAATCCCTGTTAAAGAGATTAAAGCAATCAAGTTATTATTTTCATCACAGGAAAATGTAGAGTTAGAATTTAAAAAATTATTCTTAGAAATTCTTGGCCCAATGGGAGAAAAAGAGTTTAATATATTAAAACGATTAGGGCTATCAAAAGATACCATACTAAGTTATGTTAAAGAGATACAAGGGCATGGCATCATTAACAATAATCAAACACAAAATCTGATTTTGGTTGTAGAAAAATTCTTTGGAAAGGACGTTTCTGCTGAAATTAGAAATTTATATCTTAAAGTTCTTGGTCCGATGGGTGAAAAACAACTTAACAAACTTCCTGGAATAACTACTAAGGATATTCTTGGAGACATCAATATCTTAGAAAGAAATCACATCCTTACAGTTAAAGAAGCAAGTGATTTTAGGGATAATGTGCTTGCTTTGTTTGAGAAAAGATCATCTAATAACCGTTTAGATAAAAAGGTAGCAGGTAAAGAGATTATTGAAGCAGGGTTTGTAAAGAATAATATTGACCATCCCAGGAAATTAAAAAAATCAAAGACAAAGTAACATTTATATAAAAAAAAAGAATGTGGTAAGTAGAGGTACAAGATGATTAAAAAACCAGTTGATGCCAAATCATTACTAAAAAAAGGTTTGATTAAAAAATTAAAAAAAATTCTTGTTGACGAAAATAAGTTAAAAAATAACGGTTTTGTAAAAAAGCAAGTTAAAAAAAGAAAAAGAGTAAAAAATATTAAACAAAAAAAGAGGCGTATAAAATGATTGAAATA
This sequence comes from Candidatus Woesearchaeota archaeon, assembly GCA_018657475.1. Classification (GTDB taxonomy): domain Archaea; phylum Nanobdellota; class Nanobdellia; order Woesearchaeales; family GW2011-AR9; genus JABHXC01. Next base: position 15,274 of record JABHXC010000028.1, on the reverse strand, counting down.
TTAAATTTATTATCTGCGATCTCAGCTATTGCTGCAACAGTGTACTTGTTTATTGTTGCAAACAAATGTGCAAAAGGTCTTCACACCAGTGCAGTTTTACTAGCTACAGGGGTTTTAGTAAGTGTTGCTTTACATTCATTGGCTGAGTTTTTAGAGGCATATGGATTTTTAAGCGAAAACATTCTATTTAATGTCATGCCAATTTTAGTATTAATCGGTTCAATTATTTTATTAATTGGTACATACTACTTTTTTAGAGTAATTAAAGGAGTCAATAATTAGAATATGGCGATAACAATGGGATTAATTGTTGAGGTGTTATCAATAAAATGAAGATCTCAACACGATTTTATATTGGATTTTCTTTAATCTTACTATTAATATTTATCTCTGGGTTTATTTCATACTCTGGTTTAGAAAAATCTACTCATCCACTAGAACATCAAATTCAAGAAGATATCTCTGATTTATCAAAGAAATTAGAGTTGGACAAACTTGCCGATTTAATTAAGTATTATGATGAAGTTTTAACTATGAGTGCTAGAAACTATGCTTTCACTAGTGATGAAAAATGGAAGCAAAGGTATAACACAATAGTTCCAGAATTGGACAGAGTAGTAAAAGAGGCTATTGAAAAAGGAGATTTAGAAGATAAAATTTTTTTTCAAAGTATTGAATCAGCAAATTTGGCTTTAGTTGATATGGAAGAAGAAGCCATACTTAGAGTTTCTCAGGGTGAAAAAGAAAGTGCTGTTACTATTTTAGAAAGTGCTGAATATTGGGACCAGAAAGAGATTTATAATATAGGATTAGAAAAATACTTCTCAAAGAGAGGATCATTTTCTACAGAAATCGTTAAAAGTTCTACAATTGGTATAACTAATACTGCTGAAGATATACATCGATCTTTAGACAGTAATCTAAAAATAGCTCTAATTTTCTTCATAATTATTCTTATAGTTGGAGCAGTTGTTGCTTTTTTTACTTCTCGTTCAATTTCAAAACCTATTAATCATATGGCCAATGTAGTTGACGAGATCAGTCGAGGAAATTTTAATCTGAATCTTAATGGGAGTGAAAAGATAAACGAGATCAACAAATTAAACCACTCATTAAATAGGGTTATAAAATCAATGAAATTGGCAGTGTTAGAAAAAAAAGAGAAAAGTGTCTCCCTAAAAGTTTCTAAAAAATTGTTAGATGAAGCTTATGAAGAAAACAAATTACGCAATAAAGGAGAAAAAATGGCCAAACAAATTAATAGAAAGAAAAAAACAAAAAGAAGAAAATAATATTATAGAAGATTAAAAACAAAATTTGGTTAAATAAGATGAAAAAAGTGATAGATAACAATAATAAAAACAATAATAACAATAAAAAATCAAGTAATTTATTGTTGGTAGTTATAGGAATTGTTGTGATCTTGGGCCTAATTTTCTTAGTATCTTTTATGGTCTCTGAGGCGGAAGAAAAAAGAGATTTTGAAGATGTATCTATTAGTATTAGTGCTACAAGTCTTCTTCCTGCTTTGATCCATATAGCTGATTCTAATGGTTATTTTTTGGAAGAAGGTGTTAATGTCGAGATAAAAGGTTATTCAGCAGGAAAATTTGCTTTTCAGGCGATGTTAGATGATGAGGTTGATATTGCAACTGTTTCTGATCCTAACATTGTGGTTAAAAGTTTTGAAAGAAATGATTTTATGACTTTTACAACAATAGTTAATTCTGCAGATCACGTAAAAGTTCTTACCAGGAAAGATACGGGAATTGTGAATCCAGCAGACTTAAAAGGAAAAATAGTAGCTACAACGAAAGGAACCACTGCTCATTTTTCAATGATAACTTTTTTTGTCTTCAATAGTTTAAGTTTAGATGATGTTGAACTCATTGATTTAAAACCGGGTGAGATGGTTGAAGCAATTAAAAGTAAACAAGTGGACGTTATTTTTACTTGGGAACCAAACATTATAAAAGCTCAGAGAAGTTTAGGGGAAGAAGCTAATCTTTTACCAAATGATTATGGCTATTCTGCAACATTTAATTTAGCATCAAAGACTGATCTGATTAGTGAACATCCAGAAGTTTTTGAAAAGATAATTAGAGCGTTGTTTAAAGCAGAAAAATTTGTTAAACAAAATAAACAAGAGTCTATAGAAATTGTTGCTGTTGCTGTTAATGGAACTAAACAAGATATAGAAGAACTATGGGCGAATTATAACTTTAATGTTGTTCTGGATCACTCTTTACTTTTAACTCTTGAAGATGAAGCAAGATGGTATGTTGAGAATAACTTGACAGATGCAAAAGAAGTTCCAAATTATTTGGACTATATTCATTTAAATACATTAGAAAAAGTTAAACCAGAAGCTATTGGGATAATAAGATGATTAAGATGGAGAGAAAAATAATTAGTTTAATTTTGATTTTATCGTTTAGTCTACTAGTTGTAGGTTGTTCACAAGAGCAAGTAGAATTTGACAAAGTCACGTTAGGTGCAGAAACAAGTTTACTCACTGCAGCAGTCTGGGTTGCAGAAGATCAAGGTTATTTTCAAGAACAAGGATTGGATTTAACTATTAAAGAATTTGATTCTGGGAAAGCAAGTTTCAACGATATGTTAAATGGTGGTGTGGACATATCGACAGTTGCACCTACTCCTATTATGTTTAATAGTTTCAAGAGACAAGACTTTTCTATTTTTGCAACATTTGTAGATTCTAATGAGGATGTGAAAGTAATTACCAGAAAAGATGTTGGAATTAACTCTGCAGCAGATCTAAAAGGTAAAAAAATAGGAATTGTTGATGGTTCAACAAGTCAGTTTTTCTTAGGAGCTTTTTTAATTTATACTAAAATTTTAGAATCTGATGTGGAAACAGTAAGTTTTATCCCTTCAGAATTACCATCTGCGTTACAGAATGGGGACGTTGATGCCATTGTTATTTGGGAACCACATGCGTATAATGCAATAAATTTATTGGGAGATAACTCTTTAGTAATACCCAGTTCTGAAGTTTACACTGAAACTTTTAATTTAATGGTACTGAATAAGTTTGTAGAAGACAATCCTGAAATTATAGAAAAGTTTCTTATGGCGGTTGATGAAGCAACTAATTTTATCAAAAACAACAAAGAAGAATCACAAACAATTGTAGCTGAAAGATTAAATTTAGATCAAGAGATTATAACTACTCTCTGGGATGACTTTAAATTTAAAATTTCTTTAGACCAATCTTTATTAGTAACTCTAGAAGATGAAGCAAGATGGGCAATTGAAAATGATTTAACGGATGCAAAAGAAGTTCCAAATTATTTGGACTATATTCATTTGAATACATTAGAAAAAGTTAAACCAGAAGCTATTGGGATAATAAGATGATTAAAAGATGAAAATAAGAACCAAACTTTACATTAGTTCTGGAATTTCAGTATTTCTAGTTTTAACGCTTGTTCTTGTAGTTTTGATAACTTCTAATGAGATATCCAGGGAAACGAAAGAACTTGATTTAACCGAAAATGTTCTGCAGTCAGTATCAGAAATTGATATTCTTACTTCTGAATATTTTTTGTTTCAAGAAGAGAGAATGGAGCAGCAATGGCGCTTAAAATATAACTCCATGGGTGTCTTTATAAATTCACCTGAAAGTTATTGGGATGATGATGAAGAAAAAGAACTTGTCATAACAATAAATAATGATTATATGTCTCTTGGAAGTTCATTCTCGGACTTAGTTGCAAACTACGATGCAAAGAAAAAATTAATTCAAGAAAATTCTCCTCTTGAAGAGATTAAAAAATCTGAACTTATTGAAGAAAGAATAATTTCTAAGATGTTAGTAACTTCACGATCAATGATTTCCAATTCTTTAAAGTTATCTGATTTTGTTAAAGATGAGTTAAGAGAAAGTCAGGAATTATCTAGAAACTTGATTTTAATCGTCTCAATAATTCTCGCTACTATTTTAATATTTACTTCAATTTTTGCTGCTAAACGTATTTCTGATCCCATTGTAAAATTAACTAGAAGTATTGAAGAGATAACAAAAGGAAAGTTAGACATTCAGTTAGAAGGAAGTAATATTTTTGAAATCCAAAGTCTAACTAATTCCCTCGATCGTATTCTTGCAAGTTTAAAATTAGCCATTTTAAGAATTGGGACAACAAAAGAAGAGATTGGTTTGGGAGAAGCAATTAAAGAAAAGGAAAAAGAAATTGAAGATAAATATAAATTAATTGTTAAAAATTCCTCTGGGATGTTTTATATTGGAAAACAAGATTGGTCTGCTGAAATAATAGCTAATAGCGAACTTGTTTGTGGTTATTCAATAAAAGATTTTTCCAAGAAAAAAGTTAGTTGGGCAGATTTAATTTACCCTAAAGATAAAAAAATAGTTTTTAAGCAAGGTTCAAAATTAATTAGAAAACCAGGATCAATAATCCAGAGATATAGGATTATTGACAAAAATAAAAATGTGAGAACAGTTGAGGATCGTAAAACTTCAGTGTTTAAATCAGGTAAGCTTCAGGGAGTTTATGGGATAGTATATGATATTACCAAACAAGTTAAGAAAAACGGGCGGTCCAACAATCCTAAAGAAAAATCTCTTTTCAGAAAGTTATCTAAAAAGCTAGTTCAAGAAGCTTATAGGGAAAAAGCGTTATATGATAAAGGCGAGAAGCTAGCTAAAGAAATAAATAGAAAGAAAAATGTTGCTAAGAAAACTATTAATAAAAAGAAAAAAGTTAAGAAAACCACTAAAAAAAGATAACTAAAAAAACAATAAACCAGGTTTAAAAATGGCAAAGAAAATATTAATTATTGATGATGACATGGAAGATCTTGACACTATGAAAGATGTTTTAGAAAAAGGTGGTTATAGTGTTGTAACTGCAAATAATGGTGCAGATGGTTTAGACAAAGTAAAAGATGGTTTTGATTTAATCATAATTGACGTTCAAATGCCTACTTTATCTGGATATGATCTTCTAAGATTACTTAGAGAACGCATAAATCACGATGCAAAAATGATTTATGCCACTATTATTCCAAAAGCAGATGTAAGGATGGAAGATATTGACGGTTTTATTCAGAAACCATTTACTTCTGAGAGTTTACTTAATAAAGTAAAATCACTTATCTAATAAAACTTTGAACAAAGTAACATTTATAACCTCCTAATTCATTCTTATTTAAAAAGAGGTTTGTAATGGCACTTTTCGATAAAGTCTTCAGTAAGCAGAGGGAGAGTACGCCCGTTTCCAGTAAAACTATTCTATCTAAATCCAAAAAAGTTTCAAAGAAGAATTCTAGCAGAAATCCTAACAAAAAATCAAGTGCTAAAAGAACTTCTGTTAAGAAAGTTAATGCTAAAAAAAAGACTCATAACAAACATAATTCTAAAAAAACTACTAAAAAGAATCAAAGAAAAAAAACGGAACCTAAAGGTGAAATAGTTGAAAAGTATTTTTTCAGAGAATCCCAGGTTCAACCCGTTGAAGAAAACATTTTAGTTAAAATTAAGAAAAAATTATCTCCAAGAATACCTCCTGAAATCATTGATGAAGCTTATAGGGAGAAAGAACGTCGTGAAAAAGAACAATTAGAAAAACAATTAGAAAAAGAATATGAACTAAAATTCAAAAGAAGACTGCAACAAGCACTACGTAAACAAAAGAAAGTTCTAGAGACCAAATTAAAACAAGATTTTGATCTTAGGATTGATGGTCTCCAAAAAAGAATGGAGAAAGAAAAATCTGATCTTAATTTAAGGAAGAAGAAAATCTTAGAAGAGATGAAAAAAAGTGAGCTTTCACTGCGACAAAAGCAAGAAGGCTTTAAAAACCAAATTCGTTTTCTAGAAAAAGATCAAGTTTTTGGTAAGAGCGAGCTAAAAAGATTAAAAGACAATTTACAATTAAAAAATAATGATTTAAATAAAAAAGAGAAACAATTAGTAACTGAAAAGAAGCGTTATCAAGACGATCTTAATTCTCAAAAGCAAAATTCAACAAAGAGTTTTATTGAACTTAAAAAACAAAGACAATCATTGCAACAACAACAACAAAACTTAACTACTCAAATTCGTCTTTTAGAAAAAGATCAAGTTTTTAGCAAGAGCGAGCTAAAAAGATTAAAAGACAATTTACAATTAAAAAATAATGATTTAAAAGAAAAAGAAAAACAATTAGTAACTGAAAAGAAGCGTTATCAAGACGATCTTGATTCTCAAAAGCAAAATTTGATAAAGAGTTTTACTGAACTTAAAAAACAAGAAAAAGCAAGATTTGAGCGTGAGAAAGCTCAACTAGTAACAACGATTGTTAAAGAGACTCAAACCAATTTAAAAAGTAAGTTGGACCAACAACATGAAAAGAAGCTCAAAAAGAAACTTCATCGCGCTTTGAATAAGCAGAGAACCGTTCTTGAAAAAAAATTAAAACAAGATTTTAACTCTAAGATAAATGTGCTCCAGACAAAAATGGAGCAAGAAAAAAGTAATTTAAACTTAAGAGAGAACAGGATGTTGGAAGAGATGAGCAAAAAAGAAAGCTCAGCTCAGCAATTACGAGAAAATCTAAAAAATAAAATTAGTTCTTTAGAAAAAGATCAAATCTTAACTAAGAGTGAAGTCAGTAGATTGGTAAACAATTTACAGTTAAAAGATAACTCTCTTCAAGAGAAAGAAAAACTGCTTGCTGAAGAGAAAAGACACTATCAAGACGAGTTAGATCTACAAAGAGAAAATCTAGAAAAAGAATTTTTTGTTCTTAAAAAGCAAGAACGAGAAAAGTTAGAGAATGAAAAAGTTCAGTCAAGAGTTAATATACTCAATCAGGCGCAAGAAAATCTTCATAATAAATTATTCCAACAAGAACAGGAATTAAAGTCTCGTTTGGGTGCGGAAGCAGAAGACAAATTAAGAGCGCTAAATGAAGAAACAGAAAAGAAGTTAGAAGAATTAAGTGTAAGAAACAAAAGTGAACGCGATTCTTTAAAATTGAAAGAAGATGTTTTAGTTAAAGAACTTGTTTCTCTGAAACAGAAACAAGAAGATCTAAACAACCAAATTAACGAATTAAAAAGCGATCAAAGTTTAAGCAGTAACAAAGTAAGAAAGATGGTAGGTGGCTTGCAACAAAAAATAGCTGTCTTAAAAGGAAAAGAAATTCAGCTTGAGCAAGAAAAGATTTCTCGACAGAAATTAATTCAACAGCAAAAATTGATCCAACAGAAACAACTCCGATCAATTGAATCTATTAAAAAGAGAGATCATGCTAGACTTATTAGGGAAAAAGCTGAACTAAAAGAAAGAATTATTCAAAGTGCTCACCAAGAGTTAAATGAAAAGATTGCTGAACATGAAAGAAAATTAACTGTTAAGTTAAACAAAGAATTCTCTCTTAAGCTAAGCAAACTAAACAAAACAATTGCTCATGATAAAAAAATTCTAAAGTTAAAAGAATTAAACTTAAGAGAAAAAAGTAAAGAAAGTCAAGACTTTTGGAGAAAAAAATCTAATGAATTAAACAAAACAGTTCAGGCTTTAAATGATGAACAAAAGCTCAATCAAGTTTTAATCAGGAAACTTAGAAGTAATTTAAAGTTAAAAACTACTGTTTTAAACAGGAAGAAAAAACAATTAATTCTAGAGAAAGAACATCATTTAAATGAAGTACGAGAATTAAACAAACATCTTGGTGTGTTTAGAAAGTCAAGCAATCTCAGTCAAAGTAAGATCAAAAAACTTAATGATGAATTAAAACGAAAAAAAACTCTTCTTCAAGAAAAATCAAAAGAATTGGCTATGGAGCAGAAAAATCATCTGAGTGATTTGAGATTAAAAGATAACGACTTACAGCAAAAATTGGCAGATCTTAAAGCAAAAGATGAGATCAAATTAAAAACTGAAAAAGCTAAGTTGAAGAAAGAACTTATTGGAGCTGCCCATTTGAAATTGAAGAAGAAATTACATCAACAAGAAATTGATTTAAAAACTCAGTTAAAAAAACAATCTGAAGAAAAAATCAGAAAAAATCTTAAAAAACAGCTAGAATTATTACAGAATAAATTAAACTAATCTTTTTTTAAACATAAATTTTAATAATTTTGACCATTTTTTTTGTGGTTAGGAATCTAATTTTGATTAAATTTGAACTTAAATTCAATGTGTGATAGATGCATATTAGTGTTGTTAAAACTACTTGTGGGTGAATAACAATTATTATAAACAACTCTCATATACTTAAAATAAATACTCTCTTAATCAAAAATGATGACTTCAATGCACTCGTTAATTTTTTTGGACTCACTCTTTCGCCTCATCGTAATTTCATTAAATTTGAACCTAAATTTAATCTGTGATAGGCATCTATCAATGACGAACAAACCACTCAATTACCATGCGCAATGTTTATAAACGAATATGATATACTCGTTTAAACAGGAATTCAACATGGAAAAAAAAGATAAAAAGAAAATTACAATTATTGATCTTCTCCAGTCACACCCAGATGGTCTTACTATTCAGGATATTATGAACAAAACCGGTTTGGCCAGACATACTGTTTTAGCTCGTTTACATGCTTTAGTTGGTTCTGAAAAAGTTGATGTCAAACAAATCAATATGGCAAAAGTGCATAAATGGAAGCAAGAAGAACCAACAAAAGAAGATATTGCGCTTCAATCTCTTCAAGAACTTCTTAAAAGTCATCCTGAAGGACTTTCAATAAGTGAGATGATTGAAAAAACCGGCTTAACTAAATCAACAATCTCTGATCAGTTACATTCTTTGACCAACTCTGGCAAAGTTAATGTTAAAAAAGTAAACCAGGACAACGTCCACACGCTAAAAGATGAACCATCTCCAAAAGAAGATGTTAAACTTCAACCTCTTCAAGAAGAACATATTACTAAATTACCTCGTAAATCCAAAGCAGAAAAAGAATCAGAATCAAAATCAACTAAACCTCAATTTGATATTGAAGAAGCTAAAGATAAAATTCAGGCAGAATTGAAGTCTGGCAAAATCAAGAGACATCATGCTAAAATCAAAGAGGAACGTGCACCTGTCGCCCATGTTGCCAAAACAGTAAATGGCAACAAGAAAATTGACATGGCTGCTATAAAAGAAGAAATTGAAGAAGAGTTAAAAGGAAAAAAGAAGCCCCATAAAAAACTCAAAAAAGGAGAAGAACAAGAATACATTTATACTGGTATTGAGGGATTTGATGCTTTATTGGATAAAGGATTGCCAAAAGGGGCTGCTGTATTGGTGGCAGGTGGTGCAGGAAGTGGAAAAACTATTTTTGCATTACAAACTCTTGAATATCATGCTTCTCATGGCGAGAAATGTTTGTATATGAGCTTTGAAGAGTCTGAAGAACGACTAATTAAACATATGGAGGATTTTGGCTGGGACCCCCAGAAACATATCAAAGACGGTAATCTTCTTCTAAAAAGGTTTAATCCATTTGAAATCACGCGTAGTGTGGATGCTCTTTTAATGAAATCAAAAGGTGAACTATTAATTGATGTCCAACCAATCATTTTTCCAGGTAATTTTAAACCAGACATTATTGTTGTTGATTCTTTAACAGCTATTGCTTCTGCTTTTACTGGTAAAGAGGATTCTTACAGAATTTACATTGAGCAGTTGTTTAGATTTTTTGAAGAAATTGGTGCAACTTCATTTTTGATAACGGAAACTAAACAAGTTCCAACTATTTTTTCTACCACTGGTGTTGAAGAATTTCTTGCTGACGCCGTTGTTGTGATTTATAACATTAAACGAGGTAATGTAAGGGAGCGAGCAATTGAAGTTCTTAAATTACGGGGAGCTGGTCATCAGCACAAGATTGTAGCTATGAATATTACTTCTGATGGTCTTGACGTCTTTCCTGACCAAGAAATATTTGGTGGGTTGGATGAGAGTTAACTCATTTCTCTTTTTGTTTTTCTTTAAAATCTTTTAATTCTTTTTTCTTCACAAAGTTAAGATAATTCCAATAGTCAGAATAATAATGCTTCTGTCCATTGGTGTTTTTGGAGTAATTTTTCCAAATTAGTGTGATTTAGTAGGTTTAATTTTTGATTTGTTTTTGTTTTTGTGTAGTGGTATCTCTTACTTAAATTGCGTTTAAATAACCCCACTACTTGTTTTTTTTGAGATTATGTAGGTTTAAAAACCACATAACATTTATATATCTATTAAACAAAAAAAAATCATGTTTTTACAAAAAAGAGTGGTTAATGGTATAACTTACACTTATATAGATCATAGTTTTCGGATAGGAAATAAAATCAAAAAAGCCTCATTCATAATCGCTAAAGATAAAATAGGCTATAATGAAAAAATAATTCAGAAAATAGCTACAGATAGAGCGAAATATTTTAAAGAAAATTTCCAAACATATTTCACTTTAAAAGAGATTGTTGAAATAGAAACAGAAAAAGTTTTTTATCAAATATTTTTCAATTTACTGGAAGAGAAAAATAAAAAAGAGATTTTTAGTGAGTTTGTTAGGCTTTTTTTAGCAAATAGTATGGAATTAGAAGGTTCAACAATAACTCCTAAACTTGCAGATAGCATAGATAAAAAGAAAAGAATTGTACTTCCAGAATTAGACATTCATTTGTATAATAATTCTAAAAAATCTCTCTTCAGATTAATGCAAAGTGAATTTAGATCAATTGTTCAGTTTAAAAGGTTACATGAAGACATTTATCGTGGAATTTATTCACATGCTGGTAAATTTAAAAAACAGATTAACACATTTGGCTATCTTGAGAAAGCATTAACATCATTGCCAAACAAAATTAGAAATGATTTAAAAGAAACTTTAAAGAAATATAAAGATAGAAAAGTATATCCTTTCTTACGTCCACTGATTTTTCATCTCAATTACCAAAAAGTTCACCCATTTATTGATGGTAATAGTCGCTTGGGAAGAATTTTATTAGTTGTACAAATGCTTCAGAATAATTATCCTCCTTTGATATTTAAAGGTGATATGAATTTTCAAATTCGTGAGACATTAGTTGAGTATTGCAACCATCAAAATTTTGATTTTTGTAGATTGTCCATGGAACAATATTTGAAAACATCAAAAACATTTTGGAGACCAACAATTCAGAAGTTCTTATTTCATAAATAGTTTTTATTTCTCTTTTTGTTTTTCTTTAAAATCTTTTAATTCTTTTTTCTTCCAGGCAAGAAGAAGAATGCCTATTACTAAAACAATTACACTTGCAATCCATGAATATTTGAAAACAAGCAATCCTACTAACACTATCACTATTCCTAGCCAAATTTGAAGATGACTCCAGAGCGCACGATGATTACTATTCTTTTGTAATGCCACTATTCCTTTATTTTTCTACAGTATTTAAATATTTTCTATTCAAAAAGTGCGAATATACTCTCTTAATGGATGTTACTAATTCTACTAACTAATCTGTATTACTCTAATTAATTACTTATATGCGAACATTTATATACGAAAAAGAACTCTCTTCTAGCACTGAATGACCAAAAAAGAGGTAGCAAAGCAGATAGTACGACTTCTCAATGCTAGCAAGCAGCCCATTTCAACACGAGAGATTGCAGAAAAACTCAACATTGCATGGCATACTGCTGACAGGAATTGTCTAAAATTGCAATTGAAGAAGAAAGTAGACTGTTTTACTATAGGCAAAGCAACTGCCTGGTTTAAAGTTAAATGAAACGCCAACATCTATCCGGACTAGCACCCATTATTATACTAGTAAGTGTCCTAGCTGTAATGTTTACAATTGCCCTAATTAGTGCCGGAACTATAACCGGTGCAGTAGTGTCAGAAGAAATTGGGTTCATTGATTCATCTGAAGAAATCGTAAACGAATCAAATATCACAAATCATACTCTAGGTGGAAACCGAAGTAACATAAATCCAATAGAGAAGAAACCAGAACAAACTCCAGAAGAGACTCTCCCTAACCCAGAGAACTCTTCTGGGGAAGTTCACCTTTCTAATGTTACAGAAAATGAAACCTCAGAAACAATAAACCTACCTCCAAACAACACCTCCAAACAACTTCCAGAAGAGTTCCTCAACAATATTGAGGAACCTTCCCAAGAAGTTGTTTCTATTCCTGAAGATGAAACAGTAGAAAAAATTATCACTGAACCAGAGCCAACTCCTGTAGCTGAGATTTCACCAGAAACCATAACTCCAACTATAACTCAAATTGATAACTTCGATTTAAAGAATAGTAAAAGAAAAACAGTTTCAGCACAATACGAAATTATCACTGATTCAAATATAGGAATTGCAAGTGATGATTCTCTAGTCAATCTAAAGATCACTCCAGAAAATAGTCCGATTAAAGAAATCAGATTAAATGATCTTAATTTAAACAATGAAAACGATCTTGGCTTTGAAGAACTGCCAAAAGATTTTCCTTCACCTCTAGGGAGCTGGGCCCAAGTTTATGCTCTTAACCCAGAAAATCTAGATTTTACGGATGGTTTAGTAACAGTAGAAGCAAAAGGAATAAACTTATACAAATGTAAAGATTACGACTTTGAACAACAAGATTGTTACGGTGAATGGGCTTTATTCCAAACCAATTTAACTCCAGGAGAAACTTACACATTTATCCTAACAGCTGAAGATCCGGTTTTCGGAGAAGAAGTTAGTACTTGTGATGCCGAAAATTCTGCTGGTCCAGGCGTTTTTGCTAGTGCTTGTGATGCTGCTGACGGTTCTTTATTAGAATCAGATAACTCTCTGGTAGAAACTCAAACTTATGGTAAAGGTGGAACTAATTTCGGTGGATTAAGAATTCAAACCGTAAATACATCAATAACGAATTGTGGTAGCATTGATTCTGTACTACTTTGTTATGAACGTTGGGCTACTGGGACTAACACTCAAACTTGTGACGTTTCTGTTGATGCCAATGGTGGGCTTTCTTATACTGCAGTTACTAATACTTGTCCAGGTGCTGCAGCAAATCCTGGAGTTACTTGTACTGATGTAACCGGGAATGGTGAAATCTGGACTTGTGCAAATTTCTTTGGTGCAGCTGGTACGAGAGCTTTTGCAAAAATGGAAATGGAACGTACTACTGCTGGAGCTCCTTCAACTGAAACTGTCTCCACAGACGTATTCTTCTTTAATGTGACTTATAATGAAGCGGCAGACATTATTGGGCCAAACATAACTTTTACTGATCCAACACCAAACACTACTTCCTTACAACTCCCTACTTTTACCATCAATGCAACTTTAACCGATGAAACTGCTGTGGGTAGTTGTCTTTTAGAATTTGATGGTGCTAATGAGTCAATGACTGAAACAACCATCTCAGGAACAGAAAAGCAGTGTTCAGTAACAAAAACAAGTTTAGCAGACGGCTCATATACATTCCAAGTGTATGGGAACGATACCTCTAATAATCTTAATTGGACTGAAAGCAGAACGGTTACAGTTGACGGAACAAATCCCACAATTATTTTCGTCGATCCAACAGATAACGCTAGCACTTACCAAACTAGAACAAACATCTTAACTAATGTAACTGCAACAGATACAAATATCGCTAATATCACTACTTATCTTTACAATGCTTCAAATTTAGTCTTACTAAACACTACTATTAACACTACTGCATCTCCACACTTTGTTAACTTCACCGATTTAGTTGACGGAACTTATTTGATTAATGCAACAGCAGTAGACAATGTTGGTAATAGTAACGATACCGTAACAAGAACAAATATCATCATCGATACCACTACGCCTTTAGTATTCGATTTAATTCCAATCGCTAGCACCGCTTACAATGCATCAACTATTGAAATTGCAGCTAATGTTACTGAAGTAAACATCGACACCGTGTTAGCTAACATAACTTTTCCCAACTCCACTATCGAACAAATAACTCTTTCTCTAGACAGCGGAGAAAAATACAATGGTTCATTTACAGCTCCAACCCTGCCAGGTAACTATAATGTAACTATCATAGCTAATGATAGTGTAGGATTTGTAAACAATTCAGAAACAACTAATTTCACTATAAATGATATTTATCCACCTTCAGTCAACATCACAATTCCAGCAGAAGGAAGTAATTTTGCTCAAGATACTGACGTTATCATCAATGTTAATGTTACCGATCAACTAATTGTGGAAACTGTCTTAGCCAACATCACTTTACCTAACACAACTATCATCCAAGAGACTTTAACTGATGATGATGCTAATGGGATTTACAATGTTACATTTAATCAAACTTCTGCCGTTGGAACTTACACTATCTTAATCTTAGCTAATGACACTGATGGAAATTTAAACAACACTGAAACTAGGGATTTTAACATCCAAGAATCTGCAGCTCCATTGGTAACTTTGGTTTCTCCGGCAGATACATCCTCCCAGAACTCGTCAACAGTGATTTTCACTTGTAATGCTACTGATGCAGGTGGTTTGTTCAACTTTACACTTTATCATAATCTTTCAGGAACTTTCACTGCAAATGAAACTATTGAATTAAACGGAACTACAAATCAAACTAGTTTTACAATAAACAATGTGGCTGACGGACAACATCTTTGGAATTGTTTAGTAACAGATAACAGTACTGGGGGAGGAAATTCAGCATTTGCAGTAAACAACTTCACTGTTACAGTTGACACTGTTGCTCCTGCGGTAACTTTACCTCAGCCAGATGAAAATACAAACTACAGTCTTGGAAACACAGTAAATCTTAATGTAACTGTAATTGATGTGTTCACTGTCAGTTCAGTTTTAGCTAATGTAACTCTTCCTAATGGTACTATCAATCAAATTACTTTAACTGACAGTGACGCAGATGACATCTACAATTCCACCTACACTACTCAAATAATCGGTAGGCATAATGTCACTTTTATTGCAACAGACTCAGTAACTAACATAAACAGTAGTGTTACCACTTTCTTCAATGTAACACAAGTACCTAACATCTCATTACTAAATCCCGCAAATAATGCCATACTAACTGACTCATTGGTCGAATTCAACTTCACCGTTAGTGATGATGATGCTAGTTTGACAAATTGTTCTTTATACAATAACATAACTGGAACTTGGCAGAGAGACACTACCATTTTTGATGTCAGTAACAGCACTACAAACAACATAACTAAATATATGCCTGATGGAAAATTTATTTGGAATATTGAATGTGTTGATAGCGCAGGATTTAGTAATTTTTCAGAAACAAATTACACTGTTACAGTAAACACAAC
>JABHXC010000027.1 GCA_018657475.1 Candidatus Woesearchaeota archaeon | reverse complement strand
TTTTTTGATAAAATAAATTCAGCGATGCAAATTTATGATTTAGATGGAATAAGTTTAGATTTAGAACATCCCAATAATGAAGGTCCTTACGCGGTGACAAAAGAAGATTATGTTAATTTTTTATTGGAGTTAAGAAGGATATACCCTCAAAAAATAATTAATGTTTATGGCCCTAAAAGTTTTTCTGGTAGGTCTTATGACATTCCAAGAGTATTTGAGATTGTTGATTATTTTTCTATAATGTCTTATGGGATTCATCGGACTAGGAGTAGTTCTACTGGGCCATATACTCCTCTTCGAGGAGCAGCTCCATTTGTTGAAAGATGGTCTTTAGAAGGGTATCTTGAAAGATATAATGCAGAAATTAATTCTAATTTACATCATAAATTAATTCTTGGGATTAGTCCTGTCTCTGTTAAATTTGGTGGAGTGACTTCTCTTGATCCTAGGTCTGACTTTAATGAACAACTAAGTAATTATCCTTATTCTTCATCATCTAAAGAAATCGCTAGAGGAAAAAGAGTTTGTTTACACCCATCTGGTGTTAAATTTTACAATTATATTGATGAAGGAACCAATTATCAAGTTTGGTTTGAGGATTATGATACCTATCATCTAAAATTTAATTGGTTGTTACATAGTAATCAACAAAATAAATTGGGCGGATTTTTTGACTGGACAACATCATGGGTTGGTAATGATTATTGGTCAGCAATGTATGACAATTTTAAAGAATAATCTTAATCAGAAATGACTAAAATAACCAACATTAAAGCAAGGGAAATTCTTGATAGTAGAGGGCATCCTACTATTGAAGTTGAAATGTATACTAAGAATAATATGGCAAGGGCATCAGTGCCGTCAGGGGCTTCAACAGGAAGTCATGAAGCGTTTGAATTAAGAGATCATAAAAAAAGATATAACGGTTTAGGTGTACAAAATGTAGTAAGAAATGTTGAGAAAAAGATATTTCCATTATTAAAAGGACATGATTGTACTAAACAAAGAACTATTGACCAAATTATGATTAATGCAGATAAAACAGATAACAAAGCAAAGTTTGGTGCTAATGCAATCTTAGCAGTTTCTTTAGCTAATGCAAAATTAGCAGCATTAGAAAAACAACAACCGTTATTTCAACATATTAACAATCTTTTTTCAAATAAAGTTAAACCGAAAATGCCATTAGCACATTTTAACGTTATCAATGGTGGTAGGCATGCTGATAACAAACTTAGTTTTCAAGAATTTATGATTGTGCCACAACTAAGAACATTCAAAGAAAATCTTAGAATGGCAAGTGAAGTTTATCACATGTTAAAAAAAGATCTACACAAAAAATTTGGTAAAGGGGCTACAAACATTGGTGATGAAGGTGGGTTTGCTCCGGTTAAGTTTCACAAAACTGTAGAAGCAGTAAGAATGTTACAAAAAGCAATAAAAAATTCTGGTTACAAAGATAAAGTAAAAATAGCTTTAGACTCAGCTGCATCTACTTGTTTGACAAAAGGGAAGTATCATATTGATAGAAAAAAATTAACTAAAGATAAATTATTAGCTTATTATACAGAATTAGTAAGAAGGTATCCTTCCATAGTTTCTATTGAAGATCCTTTTGATCAGGAAGATTTCTTAAGTTTTGCTGCACTAACTAAAAAGTTAAAAATTCAAATTGTTGGTGATGATTTAACTGTTTCAAACGTTGATAGGATTGAAGAAGCTATTAGAGAAAAAAGTTGTAATTGTTTGTTATTAAAAGTAAATCAAATTGGTACATTAACTGAAGCTTTAGATGCAGCAAATTTAGCTTATGATAATAATTGGAAAGTGATGGTATCTCACAGAAGCGGTGAAACAACTGACGATTTCATTGCAGATTTAGCTGTTGGAATTGCTGCACAAATTAAAGCTGGTGCCCCATGTAGAGGGGAGAGATTAGCTAAATATAATCAATTGTTAAGAATAGAAGAGATTTTACACAGTAAGTCTTTTTAATATGGCTATATTTATTGATTTTTAAGATGAATATAGAAGATTTTCTGCAATTTTGTAAAGAACAGGAATATACTGCACAAGCAAGAGCATTATTTAGACAAGCAATTCAATTAGCAGAAAATTATTTAGGTAAAAAGAAACGTTTAGCAGGAGATACATTCTTTATTCATAATCTTCGTGTGGGTAAGATTTTAGCTGAAAGTAAATCTGAACCTTCAGTAGTAGTGGCTGGATTGTTGCATGGTATTTGTACTTTTGTGCCTATTGAAAAATTGAAACAGCAATTTGATGAAGAAATTGTTACATTAATACAGCAAGATGAAATTAAACATATTAAATCTGCAAATAATCAGGTTGCTGCAGAGGCGTTAAGAAAAATTCTTTTAACAACATTAAAAGATGTTAGAGTTATTTTTGTTAAACTTGCAGTAAAGTTAGATAATCTTCGTACAATTGAACCATTACCTGAAGATGAACAAAAAAGGATTGCACAGGAAATTTTAGATGTTTACGCACCTTTAGCTTACAGACTGGGTTTAGAGAAAGTAAGAACTGCACTTGAAGATTTATCTTTACGGATTTTACACCCCAGAAAATATCATGAAATTGCTAATTTCTTTGAAGCTTCTAAAGAAGAAAGGCAAGAAACAATACATGAAATTGTTAAAAAAATAAATACTTTTGCTGAAGGGAATTTAAAGATTATTAATATTAAAGGTAGGCCTAAACATATTTACAGTATCTATAAGAATATAACTACAAAAAAAGGAAGAAGATTAACAGATTTTCATGATTTATTAGGTATTAGAGTTATTGTTAGTTCTATTAAGGATTGTTATGTTTTATTAGGTTTATTACATGAAAATTTTAAGCCAATACAAGGAAGGTTGAAAGATTATATTGCAACTCCAAAAGAAAATTTTTATCGTTCATTACATACAGGGATAGAATTATCTGATGGAAAGAAAGTTGAGATTCAAATAAGAACTCAAGAGATGGATGAGTTTGCTGAAGAAGGATTAGCAGCCCATTGGAGATACAAGAATTTGAAGTCTGATCAAATTTTTGAAAAGAAGATTTCTTGGTTACGTAATATTCTTGAATTACAAAAAGAAGGAAAACATAAAGAATTTTTACAGGCAGCTGAAGTAGACATTTTTGGAGATAAGATTTATTGTTACACTCCAAAAGGGGATGTTAAAGAACTTCCTAAAAATGCTACACTGTTGGATTTTGCTTTTACTGTTCATGAAGAAGTAGGAAACAAAGCTGTTGGAGGGAGAGTTAACGGAAAATTTGTTCCACTAAAAGCTAAACTTGTTGTAGGGGATATTGTAGAAATAATCACAAACAAACGACAACGGCCACGTAGAGGTTGGTTAAAAATTGTTAGGTCAAGTAGGGCAAGACAGAAAATTAGAAAGTCGTTAAAACAGTATGAGACAATAGCGCCATTACATTATCGTTTATGGAAACCAACTGTAAAAGATGAACAAGCAGCATTAGTTGGTTCTGAAGCATTTCCAAAAGCAGCTTGTATTCTAGCTAAATGTTGTTCTCCTCTTCCTGATGAAAAAATTGTAGGGATTTTAACTAAACGTAGAGTTGTTTCTGTACACAAAGAAGATTGTCGTCTTGCACAAAAAGAAACTGAAAGATGGGTACCAGTACATTGGAAAGAAACTTTCAGTCAGAAAATTAAATTTCATGTTCAAGCTAAAGAACGTAGTGGTTTGCTGGCAGAATTATTGCACACCATTGCTCAAGTTGGATTTGAAGTTAAAGAAGCTAAAGTAAAATTTATTGATGCAGGGAATGCTCAATGTTCATTTTTGGTTGTTCCAAGAGATTTAACTCTTGTTAAAAAAATGGTTGAACGTTTAAAGAATGTTCGTGGTGTTGTAAAACTTATTTTTGAGTGAGTTTTATCATGCACTGAAACGAGTTTCTGGCATGCTAAAAATCTTACAAGATTTTTATCATGTCTACCATTCTGCTACTATAACCCCATTCGTTATCGTACCAAGCTACAACATGTAGAAATTTTTTATCTATAACTGTAGTTAGTTTACTATCAAAAATTGCTGAATGTGGGTTTCCTAGAATGTCGGTTGATACAAGTTCGTCAGTTGAATATTCAATTATTCCTTTCAATGGACCTTTTGCAGCAACTTTAACTGCGCTGTTTACTTTTTCTTCTGTTACTGGCTTATTTGTTTCAATGGTAAACTCTGTTACGCTACCACAAGTTAACGGTACTCTAAATGCAAAACCTCTAATTTTTCCTTTCAATGAAGGAATGGCTTGCACAGCAGCTTTATCTGCACTAGTACTTGTAGGAATGATGTTAATTCCTGCAGCACGTGCTCTTCTTAGATCACTATGTGGGAGATCAACAAGTTTTTGACTTGATGTAACTGAATGGATAGTACTGAATGAACAGCGTTTTATTCCAAATTTTTGGTTAAGTAATTTTAACAGTGCAGAAACATTGTTTGTTGTACAAGAAGCATTTGAGATTAAATCATGTTTTTTCTTATTATACTTCTTTTCGTTAACTCCAAGAACTAAAGTAATTGCATTATTTGGAATTTTTCCATTTTTTGGTTTTAATGTTGCAGAAAGTAAAACTTTTTTTGCTCCTGCTTCAATATGTTTCATTGTTTCAGGAGGGTTTCTAAATCTTCCTGTACTCTCAACAACAACATCTACTTTGAATTGTTTCCAAAGAAGTTTACTTGGATCTTTCTCAGAAATAACTGGGATTTTCTTTTTTCCAATAATTAATGAATCTTTTGTTGCTCTAACGTTTTCTGGAAATTTACCATGAACAGAATCAAATTGTAAAAGTTGAGCAAGTGTTTTCGTATCAGTTAAATCGTTAATTGCAACTACATTAATCTTTTTATCATTATGGGCAATTCTATACACTAGTCTTCCAATTCTTCCAAAACCATTAATAGCGATTCTTACCATTTTAAACCTCTTTTTTGTAATGTAAATGTGATCTTATATGATTCGCTATTAGGGTTCTAAAAATTTTTAATTTTTGAGAACCGTTGATAGCAACATTAACTGACATAATTAAACACCTCTTTTGTTTAATTGATTAATAATTTGAGGTTTATATAGGTTTTGTTAAGTTTAATTGGTAACATTTAAATAAATTGATAAATCTTTGAACGATAATGATAAGAACTGTTCAAGAAGGAGATTATTTAGGATTAGTAGAACTTTACAAGAATTTTTTCCCAACTCATAATCGTTTTCAGGAAGAGAATGGGAAGATAGTTTCTTATCTTAAAGAACAAGCTTCTAAAAATTTATTATTAGTTTTTGATCAAGATAAAATTAAAGGAGCAATGTTTTTAGTAAATTTTGGTAGCAATTCTAATAACTCACACAAATTATGGAAATTTCGACATTTTGCTTTTGATGACGAGAATGTGGCTAAAGAACTTTTACAAGAAGCTGAAAATAAAGTTCAAGAATCTTCTCAAACTTCAAAAATAGAATTAACAATAGCTGAAACTGAACCTGGAAAAGAATTTTATCTAAATAATGGTTATCAACAAGAAGCTGCATTAATAAATCATTATAGATGGAATGAAACTTGTTTTGTTCTTGCTAAGAGTTTTGGTCCTAAAAATATATAAACTAGATTCTTTATTTTTCTGCTATGCCTGAATTAATGCCAAATGCACCGTTGATTAAATTTAAACCTAAATTTATTGAAAGGTATAGTGCTTTAACTGATTGGGAGAAATTTAAAACTTATAATCTTTCTTTCTTAAGAAGATGTATCAGAATTAACACTTTAGTAACTACAGTAAAAGAAACTAAAAAATCTATTGAAGAAAAAGGATGGAAATTAGAACCGGTACCTTGGTGTAAAGAAGGGTTCTGGATATCACACCCTGATAGAAGGGATGTTGGAAATTTATTAGAATATTATATTGGAAAAATATATGTGCAGGAAGCAGCGTCAATGATTCCTCCATTAGTATTACAACCAAAACCTGGAGACATTGTTCTTGATTTGTGTGCTGCACCAGGAAGTAAAACCACACAAATGGCAGCAATGATGAAAAATGAAGGTTTGATTGTTGGTAATGATTACAAAGGACAACGTTTACAGTCATTAGGAATTAACATACAACGTAGTGGTATAACTAACACAATCATAACATTGCAACACGGTAAACGATTTCATGGTTTTAATTTTGATAAAATACTTGTTGATGCGCCATGTTCTGGAACAGGAACAATCAGGAAAAGTTTGAAAACAGTAAACATTTGGAACCCAGGAATGATTACAAAATTGGCTAGGCAACAATCTGAATTGTTACATAACGCATTTGAAAATTTAAAGAAAGGTGGAGAATTAGTATATTCTACCTGTTCAGTTGAACCTGAAGAAAATGAAGGTGTTATTCATAGGTTTCTAGAAGCTTATCCTAATGCTAAAGTAGTAAAGGTTAAATTACCTGGGTTAAAAGTTGCTCCTGTTATTACTGAGTTTTTAGGAGTGAAATATAACAAGCAAGTGAAGAAAACTCTTAGAATTTGGCCACAGGATAATGATACAGAAGGATTCTTTGTAGCTAAAATAAAGAAAAGTGCATAATTCAGGATAACAATCTTTTAATACTCACTTTTCTCCATATTATTTATGTTTACTTTAGAGAAATCTCTACTTGCTAAAGCAGAAAAAGCAAGTGCCCAATTTTATAAAATTATGAAAAAATCTCTTAAATTAAAAAGTGAACCTTTACTAATTATTTGTGATTATGGAAATGTTGAAAGTAAGGTAGCACCAATGTTAGGATATGCATATTATCATGGTGCTCAGAAGAAAAAACATCATGTTGATTTATTATTTCAGGAAACTAAGAAAGGTTTTATGCAAGCTGATGATCACATAAGACAAGCACTGTTAGCTTTACCTCAAAAAAGTGTAGTAATTGTTGCTGTTTCTAATAAACTTGGTAGACTTGGTACAGAAAAAAGTTTTCGTGGTTTTTGTAAAGAAAAGCAACATAGATTTCTTTCAGCAACAGGGTTACATGATTTAAGAACTATTCATTTTGATATTCTTGTTGAAAGTATGAACGTTAATTATAGCAGGCTAAAGAAAAAAGGGTTACAAATTAAGAAAAAATGGGATGCAGCAAAAGAAATTCGTATAACTACAAAAGCTGGCACAAATGTAACTTTTATTGTTACTGGGAAAAAAGCTATTGCAAACATTGGTGAGTATCATCAATTGGGAGAAGGAGGTAACATGCCTGCAGGAGAGGTTTACATGCCACCAGAAGGTTATCATGGGGTTTCAGGGAAAGTAGTATTGGATGGAAGTATGAAAACTGATAATGGTGCTGTATTGTTAGATGAACCAGTAACACTTATTATTGAAAAAGGAAGAATAGTTTCTATCACTGGAAAATATGCCTATTTATTAGAAAAAACTTTACAGAAATATGAAGATCGAGCAAAATATCCT
>JABHXC010000026.1 GCA_018657475.1 Candidatus Woesearchaeota archaeon | reverse complement strand
GCACCATTAAATGTTAGGGTTGAAACAGTTGCACCGCAAGGAACATACTTAAACTACTTATTTCCCGGATTACTTGTTTTAGTGATTATGTTTACTTCATTACTTTTAGGAACAACTTTGGTAATGATGGAAAAAAATAGTCCAGCATTTTTAAGAAATTTCTTTGCACCAGTTTCAAAAGTAACTTTTATTACATCAACTTATCTAACTAATTTGTTCCTCATTTTGATTGAGATCATTATTATTCTTTTAGTCTCATTAGTTTTCCTTAAATCTGGTCTAGCTTCATTTCCCGCTGTTGCTTTGGTGTTATTTCTTGCAGCTTCAATTTTCACTTTCTTAGGAATGATTATTGGTTATGTATTTGCTAATGAAGAAACAGGCATCTTAGCTGCAATTTCATTAGGAAATGTGTTATTATTTTTATCAGGAATGATTTTCCCGCTTGAAGGAATTTCACCAGCGTTAAGAAGTATTGCTGCGTTTAATCCATTTGTTATTGCAGAAAGTGTTATCCGAGAACTTTTCATCTTCGGTTCATCTTTAGGATCAGTTTGGATGGAACTGTTAATTCTTCTAGCTTATACCGTTGTTCTGTTTTTAATCATCCTATTACTTGAGTCACTGTTACATCAGCACTTAGTTGAAAGATTCCTAAGACACCATCAAAAGAAACATAAACGTAAAGCTATTAACAAAAAAAATACAAAATAATTTTATAGCAGTCTTCTTTTCTTCTTCATATGAATAAAGTTATTGTAATCACTGGAACGCCTGGAGTTGGCAAAACTACGCTAGCTAAATGGTTAGTAAAAAAACTTTCTTGGGAAAAAATAGATTTACATGATTATTATTCAGAAATTTCTAATAGTTTTGACAAAAAGAAAGATTGTTATGATATTAATCTAAAAAAATTAGCTAATATTGTAAGAAAGAAAAGAAAAAGTAACAATTTAATTATTGACTCACATATAGCACATTTGTTACCTAAATCGCTTATTGATGTTTGTATCGTTTTAACTTGCAGTAATCTTAAAAAATTAGAAAAGCGACTAAAGAAAAGAAAGTATAGTATTAAAAAAATCAGAGAAAATCTTGATTCAGAAATATTTCAAGTATGTTTAATGGAAGCAAAAGAAAAACAAAGTTTAGTATTAACATATGATTGTGGCAAAAAATTAGCTAAAAGAAAGATTCTTACAGATTTACAAACGAGAGATTTATAAAACGCCTCTCAATTTTAATCCTATGGCTTTAACTGCTTCAGAGAAACTGCACTTAAAACGATTTATTAAAGAATTAAAGAGCCATAGAGCTCCACATACAGAGTTTGTTACAGTTTATATCCCTACTGGTTATGATATTATTAAAATAATTCAACATCTTGCTGAAGAGCAAGGAACTGCTTCTAACATCAAATCTGCAGTAACTAAAAAGAATGTGCAGGGTGCACTAGAAAAAATGATTCAACATCTTAGAGGATTTTCAAAAACTCCAGCTCATGGTTTAGCAGTATTTTCTGGAAATGTTGCAGCAGCAGAAGGTAAGCAAGATATGAGAGTATGGAGTATGGAACCACCTGTCCCTTTAAAGACTCGAATTTATCGTTGTGACAAATTATTTGCTACAGATTTGTTAGAAGAACTAATTACCGAACATCAAGTTTACGGATTAGTCGTTTTAGATAGACGAGATGCTATGTTTGCTTTGTTGAAAGGAAAAACAATTATTCCGTTAAAAAAAACACATTCAGAAGTTCCTGGAAAAACTCGTGCTGGTGGCCAATGCCTTGTAAAAGATTCTTTCATTCAATCTTGTGATGGAGAAATTATTCAGATAAAAAATTCTCATAACCCTATGGTAGTCAAGAGTATGGTTATGGATGATTTTTCATTAAAAAATTCCCCAGTAACAGACAAATGGGAAGTTAAAAAATCAAAAGTTTACAAGATCACCACTAAATTTCCTCGTTTACAAGTAGAGTCTTCTAAAGATCACATTTTTTTCACAAGAACAAATGAAGGCATAAAAGAAAAAGCAGCAGAAGAGCTTAAAGAAGGAGATTTTCTGATTATGCCAGAAAAAATTAATGTTAATGGAAAGTTCAAGACTATTAATGCTATTCAATACTACAATTCTTTTAATATAAGCAAAAAGGGCCAAAATTTTCTTAGAACAAAACGTGAAAATAAAAATTTACTTCAAAAAGATCTTGCTAAACAAGTGGAATTGACTCAAACAGCAATTTCATCATACGAAATTGGAAAAAGAAACGCTAAAAGAATCCCCCTGCAGACTGTTTGTGTAGCTTTAGACATTAATTTTTATGATTTTTTAAACCAGCATTGTAGTCAAGAACTCTATAAAAATATTAAATTACCAGTAATTATTGATGAAAAATTTGCACAATTTCTTGGTTACTTAGTAGGAGATGGATGTATTGAAAAAGACAGAATTACATTCTTTGAACAAAGTAAAGATGTAACTTTATTTTACAAAGAACAATTTGAGAACTACCTTGAGATGAGTTGTAGTTATAGATTCAGAGAAAGTAAAAATTATCACCAATTAAGATTTACAAGTAGACCTTTAGTTAGACTTATTTTATCAGAATTTCCTGAGATCAAACTAGCAAGAAACACTTTAATTCCTCAAAAAATACTTCAATCGCCAAATAAAGTTGTCGCTAGGTTCCTAAGAGGATTTTTTGATGCAGAAGGTTATTCTTTAGTAGGAAGAGGTATCGGCCTAGGAATTAATAATAAAGCTTTAGCACAACAAATTCAAATGGCTTTACTTAGGTTTGGTATTATTTCTTCTTTACATGAATATGATAACAGAAGAAATCCCTACAGCAATAATCCTCGATTTACTAACGATATAACTGAAAAAACATCATTAAAATTATTTCAGCAAAAAATTGGATTTTCTTGTAAGAAAAAGCAAACTAAATTAGAAAAAACGATAAGTAAGAAAACAAACAAGAGTTACACAAGACAACTTCTTGTCCCTGGTTCAGAAATTCGTAAGATTATTGAAAGAAACGGTTTGAATACCAATAATTTTCCAAAAGTAACTAATTTCTTCAGAGATGAAAGGATGATGAGTAAAGAAGTTTTTAGAAATTCAGTTATGAACGAAGTAAAAGATCAAAAATTGTTCTCAGAATTAGAAAAAATTTACAATTATCCTTTCTTACCTGTCAAAATTAATAAAATTGAAGTTAGAAAAGAAGAAGTGGATATGGTTGATATCTCTGTTGGAAATCAAAATTTCATTGCTAATGGGTTTTTAGTTCATAATTCTGCACAAAGATTCGCAAGGTTAAGAGAAGGAGCTGCAAAGGAACATTTCAAAAAAATTGCAGAGTATATGAAAGAACAATTTCTCCATCTTGGAAATAATCTAAAAGGCATAATCATAGGAGGTCCTGGAACTACCGTCAACGATTTTCTTAATAAGGACTATATCACAGGTGATGTTAAGAAAAAAATTATTGGAACTAAAGATTTATCGTATACTGATGAACCAGGATTGCAAGAACTTTTAGATAAATCACAAGATCTGCTTGCTAATGAAGAAATTTCTAGAGAAAAAGCAACCATGTATCAATTTTTCATGACATTTAGAGAACATCCAAAAAAAGTAACTTATGGAAAAGAACATACATTAAAAGCACTTGAAATGAATGCTGTTAGTGTCCTATTACTATCTGAAGTTTTAGAAGAAGATGAAATTCTTGATTTTGAAGAAAAAGCAAAACTTGGTGGAGCTGAAGCAAAAATAATTTCTACAGAAACACGTGAAGGTGTCCAGTTAAGAGACTTAGGCGGTGTTGCAGCTATTCTTCGCTTTGAAGTTGAGTAGACTCAAGAAACGAAGTGTTCTTAAACCCTAATTATTCGTTAATTTTATGAATCTTATCGAAGAATCTTATAATCGACTATTTCCCCAAGATGATTTTTCTTATGATAGTGCTATGGAATATAACAGAAGATTATCAAAGTTTAATGCTAATATTTCTTTGCATAGAAACAGAATCAAAGTAAATATGAATTTACAGTGGAAAGGAATCGATGATGAAATTAAGATAGGATTGATACAACATTTACTACTTAAGTTATTTAAAAAAAGAAACCATACAGAAAATATTACTCTTTATCATAATTTTGTCAAACAAATCCCTCTCTTAACAGAAAAAACTGAAGCAGATCCACATTTATTACAATCTTTCAAAAGAATTAATGAAAACTATTTTGGCAATGCTATGCAACAACCAAATCTTAAATGGGGCCAAGCAGCAACAAGAAAACTTGCCCACTACAATTTCCATGATGATACTGTCGTTGTTTCTTCTATTTTTCAAGATGCCCAATTAGAAATTCTTGATTTTCTGATGTACCATGAACTTTTACATAAACATTTCAAATTTGAACATAATAATGGTAGAAGTTCTTATCACAATAAAACTTTTCGTTCAGCTGAAAGATTATATCCTAACTATAAAGACGTTGAAAAAGAAATAACCAATATTATTCGAAAAAAGAGAAGAAAGAGATCATTCTTTTGAACTATATCTTACATCTAAGATAAATTAAAAAACAATTCTATAATAATTATAATATGCAACTTATCTATCCAGCACCACAAAAAGAAGCCCATTGGCGATTAATCATTGGTGTTCCAGACTTAAAAGAGATATTACAATCTGAAACTAGTTACAATCCAAAATTTGGAGGAAGCGGATTTAGTTTAAATAGTAATTCAGTAAATCTTGGATTTACTGAAGATTATACTCCTCATCGAGTAACTCTTCGTTTTAAAACTACTCTCCCCGAATTTGGATTTGTTGCCTATCTTGACCCAGACACTCCACAATATGAAAATTTAACTTGTAATCTTATTTATGCTTTTAGTAGAGGGAATATGATTAGTGTACCCACTTCCACTTCAATGGGATTATCAACTAGCTCTATCAACTTTAAACGAGGAGAAACAGACGAAGAAATTTTTGATTTAGGTACAGAATTAATTAATACTGCCGCTGTTAGATATCAACTTATAGAAAATTTTGAACAGTATTTAGCTAGGAAAAGAGCTAATAATGATGGTGGCGCATTAAGCCTGGCCAAAATTGTCGGAGGGGGACTTTCCCTATTAACTAAAAAAGGACGTTTATCTTCCACCGACGAAGAATAATTGCCCATTTGACGATACTTCTTAAAAACCTCCCTTTTTACGATAACTTTAAAAACCAAGCTCAATATTTCTTATTTCATGGTAAAAAAGAGGTTTCTCTCGCACAATGCGATGGACAAAATCATGCGAGAAGCAGGGGCCTTAAGAGTTTCAGACGATGCAAAAGCTGCATTGGCTGACGTTCTTGAACAACAGGCACTACAAATCTCTGCTGAAGCAAAAAAGTTTGCAGAGCACGCGGGAAGAAAAACAGTGACGGAAAAAGATATCCGTCTCGCAGCACAGAAATAAGGTGGTTTGGTATGAGTGAATATGATAAAAAATTAGTTTCAGTAGGTAGCCTCAAAAAAGGCGATACAATCATTATCAATAATGCAGCGTGCAAGATAACTGACACGACAACATCTCGACCAGGAAAACACGGTCATGCAAAAGTCAATATGATGGCTGTTGGCTTGTTAGATGGAAAAAAGAGAAATCTTGTCATGCCAGGTCATGATAAAGTTGAAGCACCGATCATTGACAAAAGAAACGCTCAGGTGTTATCAGTTAATGGAAACACAGCAAGTGTGATGGATGGTACAAGTTACGAAACATTTGACTTGGAAATTCCAGAAGAACTCAAAGGAGAAGTTCACGAAGGTAGTGAAGTTTTGTATTGGGGTTTAATGGGATTAAAAGTAATGAAACAGGTAAAATAAGAAAATGGCAAAACAAGAAAAATCAAAGATTTTTATGCCTCGACATTTAAGAGGTATCTAAAATGGCGAAGTTCCCAGAAGCAGACGCACGATTATTCAAGAACATTTTTGTAGATAAAAAAACAAAAAGAAAAATCCGTGCCCATCCTCTTAAAGTACAAGCAGGAAAAGTAAAAGGTCGCGGTAAAGGCGGTTCCACTCGTTTAAGACCAAAACGAAAGAAATAAAAGCGTTCTTGATAAGGTTCTTCTATGAACCCTATACTTTCTTTTTTATTGAAATTTAAATTCATCATAATATTCTATCTAGTTGTTATTATATTACTTATCTGGAAAAGAAAAAAAGTCCAAACCCAAGCCAAAATAATTTTTCTCTATCGTATGAAATGGGGTTTGAAATGGATGGACAAATATGCTAATAAGTATAGGGAATGGGTAATTCTTTTAGGATATATTGGCGTTGGTGCTGGATTTGTAGGTTTGGTAGCAATTTCTGTGATTCTTATTAAAAATCTTGTTGACTTGTTTGTAAGTCCTGAAGCAGTTTCTGGCGTCTCTTTAGTTCTTCCGGGCGTGAATATTCCCGGTTTAGGGGTATTACCTTTTTGGTACTGGATATTAGCCATTTTTGTTATTGCTACCGTTCACGAATTTGCTCATGGTATTGTTGCAAGAGCACATAATGTTAAAGTAAAAAATACTGGTATTGTTTTGTTTGGTCCGATTATTGGTGCGTTTGTTGAACCTGATGAAAAACAATTAATGAAACAAAATGATATCAAACAATATTCAATTCTTGCTGCAGGAGCATTCTCTAATGTTATTCTTGCAATATTTGCAATTTTACTGTTAAACTTAGCCTTCATGCCATTACAGCAAGGGATGGTAGAACCTACAGGATTTACTTTTAATGAATATGTAGCAGATAATTTACCATTTGCTAAAGCAGGAATTCAACCAGGAGAAGTTATTACTGCAATTAATGGAAAACAAGTTAATGATTTTCAAGGTTTTGCAGAAGAGTTAACGTTTAATCGCCCAGGTGACACTATACAAGTAACAACAACGGAAGGGATTTATCCCATTACATTAGCAGAGAACCCTGACGTTGAAGGAAAATCTTTCTTAGGTATCCAACAAATTGAAAATTCATTTGATGTAAAAGAAAAATATCAAACAGGTGCAGCAAATTTTGGTTATAATTTACTTGATTGGATAAATGGCTTTCTAAAATGGTTGTTTATTCTCAGTTTAGGTATTGGTTTGTTTAACCTATTACCTTTACCTTTAGTAGATGGTGGAAGAATGGCACAAGTCTTTTTACACAAATTAAAAGGTAAAAAGAAAGGAGAAAATTGGTATCGACGTATTGGTTTCTTCTTTTTAGCAGTATTATTACTTAATCTATTGTTTCCTTTGTTTGTTGGAATGTTTTAAGAATTTTGCAATAATTCATTAAACAAAGCAACCCAATCTCCAGGTTTACTCGAATCAATATTGTAAATCTTTTCTACTTTTTGATTTTGAGCTATTTCTTTTTCAACAATTTTAGTAACTGTACCTATCCCCGTACCAGTGTTACTATTCTCATCAAAAACAATTATCTTTTTACTTTTAACTTTTTCACGTAAATATTCTATCTCTGGTTTAGTTAAACATGGTTTCTGATCTTTATACCCTTTATATCCCGTTCTAGAATATCTTATTGGATAAAATATAATTCTCTTTCCACTTAGTTCTTCATATCTCAAAGCTACATCTAATCCTGTGTTTATTCCACCATGTCCTGTTGCAAACATTATTGCATCTTTACATTCAATAAGCTCATACAACCTATTAGCAGATGCTTGAGAAAATTGCGGAGAAGATGCTACTAAGTTAATTGTATCTTCATACTGACTAACTTTTCTTTTGAGAATAGTTTCATCTACCCTAGCAATACTATCTCTTAATCTAACAACTTCATCAGAAGTAACCGGATCATCATACTGCCTATAGATTCTGAACGAAACAAATATTCCTTGTCTTAGTAATTCAAGAAGTTTAGGATCTTCTGGATTATCTTGTTTACAATCAACAAGTCCACGAATGATTCTTGGGGAATGAAATGCAAGAATGCTATAATCTTTCTTGGATTTAACTTTCTTCTTTAAAATGTCAATAATGTCATTAAAGATAGAATCTAGACTCCCTTCATAAACTTGGAATTCTTTTGTTGGTTCAATTATTTCAAATAGAGATTTGTATGTGTCAATATCAAAATTAGTCATTTCTTTATAATTGTTTCCTTGTTAATTACTATGTAGTGTCAACAATCATTCTAACTCAACCAAATACTTCTCAGCTTCCATTGCTGCCATACACCCAGAACCTGCAGCCGTAATCGCTTGTCTGAAACGAGTATCTTGTACATCACCTGCAGCAAACACGCCAGGAATATTTGTATGACTAAATCTGTCTGCTTTAATATATCCAAGTTCATCAACATCAATTTTTCCAACAACAAACTTTGTGTTAGGAATATGTCCAATTGCTAAGAATACACCATCACAAGGAAAATCAGTAATTTCATTAGTTTTAACATCTTTTAATTTTACTCCTTGCACAACTTTTTCTCCATAAATCCCATCAACAGAAGAGTTCCAGATAAATGATATTTTATCATTCTTCCTAGCTTTTTCTTGCATAATTTTAGAAGCACGTAATTCTTCACGACGATGCACAACTGTTACTTTAGTACAAAACTTTGTTAAGAATAATGCTTCTTCCATTGCGGAATCTCCCCCACCAACTACAATTACTTCTTTATCTTTAAAAAATGCACCATCACAAGTAGCACAAGTAGTAACTCCTCTACCTTTAAACTTTGCCTCAGATTCAATACCTAGCCATCTTGCCGACGCACCAGTAGCAATAATTAAAGTTCTAGTCTCCAAAACTTTTCCACTTTCAAAAGTAACTTCAATATGGCCTTCTTTTTTTTCAATCCCTGAAGCAAAATCGTAATCAAATCTAGCACCAAATCTCTCAGCTTGTTTTTTTGCTCTAGCAACAAGCTCTGGCCCTTGTACTCCTTCAGGAAATCCAGGAAAGTTTTCTACATCAGTTGTTAATGTTAATTGTCCACCATCTTCATGACCTGAAATCACTAAAGGCTTTAAATCTGCACGAGCAGTATAAATTGCTGCAGTACATCCACCAATACCAGTACCTAGAATAATTACTTCTTCCATTATGAATACCTCTCAAATTTAATGTATTCTTTTGTGACTCCTTTTGAAGACAATAATTCTTTAGTTTCCATTACTACTTCTTTAATTCCACAAATATAAAATGTTTTGCCGGAAAGATTTTCAGGTAAATGTTTTTGAAATCTTCCCATAGCTCCATCCCATACTCCTTGACTTAGAGTAGGAATATATATGAAATTTTCATGTTTCTTTGCTAATGCTAATAATTCTTCATGTAAAAATAAGTTCTCTTCAAATCTTACTCCAAAAACTAATGTGAATTTCTTTCCACTAGAAATATTTTCTTTAATCATACTGTATAATGGAGCAACACCAGTTCCTGTAGCAAGAAACCAATTATCATCAGAATTGTCAACAAAAGTAAAATGTCCAAAAGATCCTTTCATCTCAAATTTATCTCCAATATTAATTTTAGCGAACTCTTTTGAAGCAGTTCCACCTGGAATTAACTGAACAACAAAGTCTAATTTACTTTTTTGTGAAGGGGGATTTAAGATAGAATAAGATCTCATATGCTTTTTTCCATCAATTTCAAAACAAATTGAAACAAACTGACCTGCTTTGAAAGTAAAATCTTCTGGACAAGAAAAACTAAACAAATGAGTATTATCTGTTAATTGTTTTTTACTTAACAATTCTGAAGTAAATGTGTGAATCATTTTATTGTGCTGCTTCATACAATTCATTAACTTTCTGCCAGTTAATCACATTAAAAAAAGCAGAAACATAATCTGGTCTTTTATTTTGATACTTCAAATAATACGCATGTTCCCATACATCTAAACAAAGAATCGGAACTTTACCAACAGATAAAGGATTATCTTGGTTTGCAGTAGAAACAATTTCTAATTCACCATTAGATACTACTAACCATGCCCAACCTGAACCAAATCTAGTAGCTGCTGCTTGACTAAACTCTTCTTTAAATGCATCAAAGTTTCCCCATTTAGCATGCATCTTTTCTTGTAAAGTTCCAACAGGCATTCCACCATTTGGAGACATTACTTGCCAAAACATTGAATGATTGACAAACCCGCCACCATTATTTTTTACAGCAGAACGAATATCTTCAGGTAAACTAGCAAGATCCTTCAACAAATCCTCAACTGGCTTCTCAAATAATTCTGGATGTTTCTCTAAAGCAGCGTTAAATTTCTTTGTAT
Source organism: Candidatus Woesearchaeota archaeon (assembly GCA_018657475.1). Lineage (GTDB taxonomy): Archaea > Nanobdellota > Nanobdellia > Woesearchaeales > GW2011-AR9 > JABHXC01. The sequence goes on along the minus strand of JABHXC010000026.1, from coordinate 19,434 downwards.
AACCCGCATGATGTTTACTATGATGAATTTCCATCGTTTGTGCATCAATATGTGGTTCAAGTGCATCATATGCATATGATAATTCTGGTAATGTATGTGTCATATTTAAACCTCCAAGTTTCAATATGCCAAAAATCATTCATGATTTTTTAGCATAATTAATAACCCCCTGTTTTAATTAATATTTAGAAGGAAAGCTTTTTAAGTGTTATGTAAAGAAAGCCTCCACCAATGAAAGATTTAGACTTAGATTTAGAAGGACATTTAACGATTGATTACAATAATGGAATTGGAGTTATACAAATCAAAAAAGATTTATCAAGAGAACCAGAGGATGCTGCAGCAGAATATCTTTGGAATCTGTTATTAGATAATGGTTACCCGCTTGATGTTCACCCTGAATCAAGAGAAAACATATTTTTACAATGTTCAGAAAACGAAGATTTAAGATATAGATTAAGCAAATTAGATAGTACAAATATAAGAGTATATCCTGGTTCAGAAAAATCTTTAGAATTATTAAAAAAAATAGAAATCAATCAAAATCCTAGCGATGTTTTAAAGAAGAATGTCCCTGATTCCAGTTCTCCAAACGACGATGGTGTTTATCTTTCAACAGATGAACAAAGAAACCTAATGACAAGATTACGATAATAATCAAAATAATATGTTTTGCTTTCATTCTTTTTCTAAGACAATTTTAGAGATATAAAGATTATTAGCCTAGACAAGTGAGATATTGAAAATTTATCCATAACATTTAAAAAAGAAAAGTTAACAATAGTTAACATTATGGGAAGAACGCTATTACCACAAGAAGTTGAAACGTACTATATCATCCCTACAATTAGAAGATACTTTGCCCAATTTCTTAAAGAAACCGGTATGAAACAAGTAGAAATCGCTAAAATTTTCAATGTGAAAACAGCAACCATTAGTCAATATATTAACACAAAACGTGGTCATCAAATAAATTTTGATAAAGAAACGATAAAAGAAATTAAATCCACAATTCCAAGAATTAAAGATACACTTTCTTACCTAAAAGAAACCCAACATCTTCTAAAATTTATGCGTAAAACACATGCACTTTGTACTATCCATAAACATCTTTCTACAGTCCCTGAAGGCTGTGAACCAGAAACAGTGGGGTGCCACCATGAACATTAATATTAATCGAGAATTGTACGATCAACCAGATAAACATCAACCAAAAACTATTGCCGCTCCAGGAGTAAATGAAGAAGTTGTTAAATTAATTTCAGAAACAAAGAAAGAATCAGAATGGATGTTAAAAAAACGGTTACATGGTTTAAATTTATGGAATAAAACCGATTTTCCTAAATGGGGACCATCATTAAAAAAACTGGACATTAACAATATTACTTTTTTTTCAGATCCTAACACAGAAGAAGCAAGATCCTGGGACGATGTTCCTGATGAGATCAAACAAACTTTTGAAAAATTAGGAATTCCTGAGGCAGAACGAAAATCTTTGGCAGGAGTTGGTGCACAATATGATTCGTCTGTAGTTTATCATAATATTGAAAAACAATTAGCCGATAAAGGAGTTATTTTTGAAAATATGGATGTTGCTCTAAAAAAATATCCTGATTTAGTTAAAAAATATTTTATGACATCTTGTATCCCACCTAATGATCACAAATTTATCATGTTACATACCGCTGTTTGGAGCGGTGGAACTTTTATTTATGTTCCTAAAAATGTCAAAGTAGATTTACCTTTACAAGCATACTTTAGAATGAATCAACAAAGTGGCGGTCAATTTGAACACACTTTAATCATTGTCGATGAAGGAGCAGAGTTACATTACATTGAAGGTTGTAGCTCACCATTATATTCAGAAAATTCACTTCATGCTGGCTGTGTAGAAATTTTTGTTATGAAAAATGCAAAAATGCGTTATACTTCAATTGAAAATTGGAGTAGAAATGTTTACAATTTAAACACAAAAAGAGCATTGGTGCATGAAAATGCGATAATGGAGTGGGTTAATGGAAACATGGGCTCTTCTACTACAATGTTGTATCCTTGTTCGGTTTTAATTGGCAAAAATGCAAAAACTGACAGCTTAGGTGTTGCTTTTGCAAATAAAGGACAAAATCAAGATACTGGAACAAAAGTTATTCATGCAGCTTCTAACACCACTTCTACTATTCAATCAAAAAGTATTAGTAAAGCTGGAGGCATTTCAACTTATAGAGGATTAGTGCAAATTAATCCTAATGCAAAAAATTGTACCGTTAGTGTTAATTGTGATGCTTTGCTAGTTGATGATAAATCTGTTTCAAACACTTATCCAACAATGAACATTCTTAACAATACTGCTGAAATTGCTCATGAAGCCACTGTGGGAAAAGTTGGAGAAGAAGAAATTTTTTACTTAATGTCACGCGGCTTATCTGAAGAACAAGCAACACAAATGATTGTTTCTGGTTTTATTGAACCAATTATAAGAAATTTACCGTTAGAATATGCAGTTGAATTAAACAAACTAATTGAATTAGAAATGGAAGGTTCAATAGGATGATCTCTCAAGAAATTTTAGTGAAAGAACTTAAAGATGAAACTAAAATAGTTATACCTGCAAACACTTCAACTATTTTAATTGATTTTGTTGGCAAAAATAGAGAAATAATTGTTAAAAAAAATGCAGAAGTAAAAATTTTTACTTGTCACACCAACTCAACTAGTGAAAATGTTCAAATCTTTCTGTCAGAACCAGGCGCTACTAGTAAACTATTTACTCTTTTCTCTGCCAAAAATGAAGACAAAATAACTTTGCAAGGAACATGCATTCATCAAGCGAGTGATACTCATTCAAATATGGTTGTTAAAGGAATTGTCAAAGATTCTGCAATTGCAAAATATGATGGTTTGGTAAAAGTAAAAGAGAATGCAAAAGGTTGTACAGGTTATCAACAAGAACATACATTATTGCTAGGAGATGAAGCTCAAGCAACAATTATTCCTAATTTAGAAATCGCTAATGATGATGTACAATGTAGTCATGGAGCTACAATTGGAAGAATTGATGAAGAACAACTTTTTTATTTAACATCAAGAGGGATTCCAAAAAAAGAAGCAATTAAATTACTTATAACAGGATTTTTTGAAACAATAATTGTTCAGCTCCCAACTAAAGAATTACAAGAAAAGATGAGGGAAAAATTAAATGAATAATTTTCCAATATTAAAACGCCAAGTATATGGTAATAAATTAATCTATTTAGATAACGCTGCAACAACACAAAAACCAGAAATAGTTTTACAAGCAATGGACAACTATTATAGAGATTATAATGCAAATGTTCATAGAGGAATTCATTTATTGGCTGAAGAAGCAACAGTTGCTTATGAAAAAGTTCGTGAACAAGTTGCCAAATTTATTAATGCAGAATCAGAAGAAATCATTTTTACTAAAAGTACCACTGAATCTTTAAATTTATTAGCTTATTCTCTTACACAGAATCTTAAAAAAAACGATGAAATAATTTTAACTGTGATGGAACATCATTCTAACCTTGTCCCATGGCAACAATTAGCTAAACAAAGAGGTCTTGTGATAAAATATGTCCCAATAAAAACCAATGGTGAATTAAAACTAGATACTTTCAATAAATTATTAACAAAAAAAACAAAAATTGTTTCGCTAACACACCTTTCTAATGTTCTTGGAACAATAAACCCAATTAAAGAAATAGCAAAGAAAGTACATTCTTTTGGAGCAACATTAGTTGTTGATGCAGCACAATCAGTTCCATTTATGCAGATTGATGTTAAAGAATTAAATTGCGATTACTTAGCTTTTTCAGGACATAAAATGTATGGCCCTACAGGAGTAGGTGTGTTATACGGTAAAAAAACATTACTTGAAAAATTACCACCCTTTCTATATGGAGGAGATATGATTGAAAAAGTAACTTTAAAGGAAACTACGTTTAATACTGTTCCTTATAAATTTGAAGCTGGCACACCTAACATTGCAGAAGTTATTGGTTTAGGTGCAGCAATAAAATTCCTACAAGAAGAAAATATTAATACCATTAAATCACATGAAGAAGAATTAACAAAATATGCATTAAAGGAATTAAACAAGATAAACTCTCTTACGGTTTATGGCCCACAAAAAAGGGGCCCATTAATTTCTTTTACAATAAAAAATGTACATCCACATGACATTACAGCTTTGTTAGATAAAGATGGAATTGCTTCTAGAGCGGGCCATTTATGTGCAATGCCATTACTTCAAGAATTAAATGTTGATGGAGTTATTAGAGTTAGTTTTGGTGTTTACAACACAAAAGAAGAAATTGACTTTTTTATTAAATCTCTAAATAAAGCAATTAAGGTGTGTAATGGAAATTAAAGAAGCACAAGAGTTACTAAGTGCACTTCCTGCTAGAGAACAGTTAGAAGCTTTGATTGATTATGGCAAACAGTTAAAAGAATTTTCTGAAACAGAGAAAAAAGAAGAGAATAAAGTTCCTGGTTGTGTATCTACTGCTTATTTAACAGTTGAAGTAAAAGAAAATAAAGTTTATTTTTCAGGTTATTCAGATGCATTAACCATTAAAGGTTATTTAGCTATTCTTATTAATGGGTTTAATGGAATGAATGTAAAAGAATTTCTTTCAACAGCAGAAAGTATTGTTAAAGAGTTTATTACGAAAACTAAACTGCAAGCAAGTTTAACGCCTTCTAGGGCAAATACGTTAGGAAACATTATTGCAATAATGATTAAGAAAGTGAGGCAACAAGTATGAAATTAGAAATTAAAGATCTCCATGTAGAAGTAGAAGGAAAAGAAATATTGAAAGGAATCTCATTAACTATTGAACAAGGTAAAGTGCATGCATTAATGGGACCAAATGGTTCTGGTAAATCAACTTTAGCTAATGTATTACTTGGACATCCAAAATATACTGTAACACAAGGCAAAATTATCCTTAACGGAGAAGATATTACTAATTTGCCTCCTAATGAACGAGCAAGTAAAGGTTTGTTTTTATCATTTCAATACCCAAAAGAGATTTCTGGGGTAACTCTTACAAACTTTTTGCGTGCAGCATATAATGCCACTCATAAACCTCTTTCAATAGTAGATTTTTACAAACTTCTACAAGAAAAAATGGCACAATTACATGTAGATAAAAGATTTGCACAAAGATACTTGAATGAAGGGTTCTCTGGTGGAGAGAAGAAAAAAGCAGAGATATTACAAATGTTAGTGTTACAACCAACTTTTGCAATTTTAGATGAAACAGATTCAGGTTTAGATGTCGATGCATTAAAAATTGTTGCTGAAGGTATTAACACTGTTACTTGCAAAGATCGAGGTATTCTTCTTATAACCCATTACAACAGAATTCTAGAGTATATTACTCCAGATATTGTTTCTATACTTCAAGATGGAAAAATTACTAAAACTGGTGGTAAAGAACTTGCACAACAAATTGAACAAAAAGGGTTTAAAGAACTATGATTACAACAGAACAATTAATAGAAGTATTCAAATCATACCAAGATCCAGAGTTAGGTATAGATATCTGGACATTAGGATTAATCTACAAACATGAAATTGATGGTGAAACCGTAAATGTTGAAATGACGTTTACTTCTCCTTTCTGTCCTTTCGGTCCAGAAATGGTTCAAGAGTTAGAAAACAGAATTAAGGAGAAAGGAGTGAAAGAAGTAAAGATTACAATTACTTTTGACCCTCCTTGGGAACCTTCTGAAGAGTTAAAAGCAATGTTGGGTATGCCTTCTTGAGTACAATTATGTTTTTAAATGATTAATAATTGTTTTTTCTTATGAATGTCCGACCTCATCTTGAAGTGATTTATGGTACTATGTTTGCTGATAAAAGCACCTCATTAGTAAAAAGATTATTAGCTCTACAAAATCTTGGAATTAGAACTCAAGCTTTCAAGCCCGAAATTGATGGTAGATATGGTCCTAATCAAATTACTTCACACAATGGCCTTAGTTTCCCAGCAACAGATATTAAAGATACTAGCGATTTATTAAGATACATTGGAGAAAGTACAAAGGTTGTTGGAATTGATGAAGTACAATTTCTCAATGGCAGTATCATTGATTTATGTGATAAATTTGCCAATGAAGGAAGAATAGTTATAGTTGCTGGTTTAGATAGAGATTTTAGAGGGGAATATTTTCCATTTGGTAAAAGTGGACTTACAATGGCTGATTTAATTGTTAAGGCAGATATTCAAACTCACAGAACTGCAAGATGTTTATTTGAAACCCCTAATGGTTTTTGTGGAGGAGTTGCTTCAAGAGTCCAACGATTCATAGACGGAGAAGTTGCACCTTACGACTCTCCAACAATTGCAGTTGGTAAAGAAGAATCATACACGCCAAGATGTAGACAACATTTTCAATTTTATGAACTATAACCAAACTTTTCTAAATCTATTTTAATTTCTTCAAATATTTCTTTACTCTTTTCTCTCCTTTAGGATTAGCTTCAGGCCCTATAGCATAATACACCTTTTCTACCATTGGCCCCCAAGAAAATTCACCTTCTTCTCTTTTAACTTTATTTACTGTAATTTCTTTAGTAAGAATACCTTTTCTTAATTGATAATAAACACTTCTTTGTGTAACTTGGGGAAAAATCTCATTATACAATTTAGCTATCTGATAACCATACCCTTCTCCTAAATAATGTAAAATTTCAACGACATTTTGTCGTATCGGACTTTTTGTAGGCCTACCCCTCATTTTATTTCAATACAGAAAAGAATTTATAATGTTTCTGGTATTTTACTCTTTATGGCACGACCTTTAGTTTCAAAAAAACGACAAAAAGAGATAGCATTAGAACGTATTTCTATCTTATTTACTCAAGCAAAAGAAGTTTATTCTAAGAATAAAGGTTTAGCCAATAGATATGTAACTTTAGCAAGAAAACTAACAATGAAAGCTAGAATCAGAATGCCTAGAGAACATAAAAGACGATATTGTAAACACTGTTATAAGTACTTAATGCCTGGAGATAATTCTCGAATTAGAACAAGAGATGGCAAAGTCGTTATTTCTTGTTTCGAATGTAAGAAGTTTACTAGAATTTCTGTGAAATAACTATTTCTCAACTTTCTCTTCTTCCCTAGAAACAACTCTACGAATTTCATCAACTGCATCTACATTAGAAGAAATAGAAGCAACACCATGATGTACTAAAAATGCCGCCATTTCTGGCCGTGAACCAGCTTGTCCACAAATTGAAGCAGGCACGTCATACTGTCTACATACCCGCATAACTTGTGCAATTTCATTTAATACTGCAGGGTGCATTTCATCAAATAATTTAGCAATCTTAGCATTATTTCTATCAATCCCTAAAGTCAATTGTGTTAAATCATTAGTTCCAAAAGAAACAAAAGATACCCCTTCCTTACAAATGTCTTCAATAACCCAGCAAGCTGCTGGAGTTTCAATCATAACTCCAAAATCAATAGCAGAGCAAGGCTCTAATCCAACTGAACGCATAATTTCTTTTGCCTGTTTAACTTCTTCAACACGAATAACAAATGGAATCATTACTCCAATATTTTTAATTCCTTCATAATGTAACTCACGAATAGCTTGAAATTCACAACGTAAAATCTTTTTATCATCTAATAAACGACGAATCCCATGCCAACCAATCATTGGATCAGACTCTTTAGGTTCTTTATCTCCACCTTCTAAATTTCTATATTCATCTGAACGCATGTCCGTACATCTAATCCAAACAGGTTTACCCTTAAACGCTTTTGCTATTTTACCAATACCTTCTTTCAATAAAGCAACATATTCTTCTTCACGACCTTGTCTAATGTATTCTGCTGGATGAATACCACCATTAGCTACCATTATTTCAGTCCTTACTAATCCAACTCCATCAGCACCAGAATTAGCCGCTTTCTCAGCTAAATCAGGTATATCTAAAATAACTTTAATTTTTGTTTTTGTTTCAGGAACATCAGAAGATAAAGGACCAGAACTTTTCTTTTCTTTAATTTCAACTTTTCCTGCATACACAACTCCTTTTGATGCATACACTGTAACTTCTTGTCTATCTTGTAAAACAGAAGTTGCGTGTACTGTTCCTACAATGCAAGGTGTCCCCATTTCTCTAGAAACAATAGCTGCGTGACAGTTCCAGACAATTAAAGGAGCATAGTTCTCAGTAAAAACCACATAAGTGTGATTATCCTCAACTTCAAAGTTATAAACTTCTTGTACTTCTTGTTCTTCTAATTTTTGTAAACGCTGCATTCTAAAATCAGAATTTAAAATATTTTTCAACCGTGTTTTAATATTACTATCTTTTAATAAAGGCATAATATTTCTTGATATCTTCATTCCATCTAAAAGCAAATTATTATTAATTGAAGGTTTAATCTTTCCTTTAACATTAACTTCATCTGTAATATCACTAAATAGTTGTCTTGCAGAAAACAATTTAGTTCCAAGCTTTTTCTCTTTAATTGAACCTTTGACTCTCTTTGTTAGAGATAACAATTGATCTAAATTTTCAACAATTTGAATATTGAAACAAGAATCACGATTTTTACTAACTTGTGGGGAAATTCCTAAACGAAGACAGGCTAATATAATTCCCTGAGCTAAATAATTTTTTGAAGCATAGATGTGAATTCTTCCACTTTTATGAGTAATGTTAAATGAACCATCTCCATCGATAACTCCCGCTAAAAAGTTTTTAAGAGAATTATCATCCAAATGTAAAACCCAATCTACCATGTTTTCTTTTATTTTACTTAACTCTTGAGCAGGTGCTTTCCTGAAATTAATAAAATCTGTTGCTGATCCTTTAATTTCTTTTCCTCTAATAATTCCTGAAGTACTTTTAACCCTGCTGTAAGCCATTCTACTATCAAAAACTTTAGAAAATCTCTCTTTTACTGAATGAATAAATTCTTTTTTTTCTGGAATATCTTTTTGTGTAAATGTTGTGTATCCTCTTCTTTGATTATGGTTTACATATCCGTCGGTAAAAATAGCTCCACACAAGTAAGCTTTATCAGGTTCATTTAAAACATGTGGATTTTTATTTGGAGGTAAGTAATCTGCAACACAGACCATTTCTTTATTCAAAATAAGATTTTTTAGTTCTCTTTCAACAATCTTTCTGTTTTCTAGTGTGACCATTTTATGATCTGGGGTCATCTCAACCGTACTTGTTTTTGATCTTCCTGTTTGAGAAATAGAAACTTTCCAAGTTTTTGCTTTCCTTTTTAATGGGTTTAGTGCTCTTTTCCACTCGGTCTTCATAGTCTTAGGATTAAAAGAAAGAACTTTTAGATCTTCATTTTGTAATTTCTCATAAGCTTCTGAAAAATCAAGAAAACCTTTTGTAGTAAGGATCTTGGTTTTCCCAGAGAAACAAGTCATCCCACCTTCATTTGTTACAATTGCTCCTGCTTTCTGCATTGCAGGCACCATATCAGGTGTAGTCATTGTTGTAACTAACACATCTCCTTTTTGAATTTTGTTTAATTCTGAAGGATCTTTAATCAACCTAACTAATCCAGAATAAACACCTGCAGACGCTGTTTCACCACGTAAAATAACTTTACCTTTAACATCAATTACAACATCTTCCTCTTTATTTTCTTTAAATGTCGTTACTGCCCGCGCTTGAGTAATAAAAACTTGATCTTTTTCAATAGCCCATTCAATATCCATGGGTTTACCATAATGTTTTTCAATGTTATTTCCTAACCTTGCCAATTCACGAATATGTGTGTCTGGAATAACTTGTCTTTCTTGTAATTCTTTAGCAATTTCTCTTTTTTCATTACCACCTTCAGCAGTACGAAACATTCCAATTTCTTGTTTCTTAACTTCTTTCTTCACAATGTTTCTAGATTGTTTATCAATAATATATAAATCAGGGTTTACAGAACCAGAAACTATCATTTCTCCCAATCCATAAACAGCTTCAATAACAGTTTCATTAGCGTCGTTAGTTGCAGGATTAACTGTAAACATTACTCCTGCTTGTTCAGAATTAATCATCTCTTGTACTAATGCTGAAATTAAAACTTTCATGTGAGAAAAATTGTTTTTTTCTCTGTAGTAAATCGCTCGGGCAGTAAAAAGTGACGCCCAACAAGCCAATACTGCTGCAACCACTTTATGTTTACCGTGAATGTTTAAGTATGTAGCTTGTTGGCCTGCAAAGCTAGCTTCAGGCAAATCTTCTGCTGTCGCTGAACTTCGCACTGCCACAAACACCTCTTTTCCCGAAATTAAGGAATCTGCTTGTTTATCTACTCCTAATAATTCATAATTGTCCATAATATCTTCTGCAATTAAATTAGGAATGGGAGTAGAAACAATTAATTGTTGAATTTCTTTTGCTCTTGCTTGTAAAATTGCAGTATCATCAACATTTAAGTCTTTAAGCAAAGAAGCTATTTTATCTTTAATACCTGTTTGTTCAATGTATTGTTTGTATGTTTGTGCAGTAACAGCAAAACCGTTAGGAATTGGCAAATTAATGGTATACATCTCGCCTAAATTTGCACCTTTCCCACCTGCTATAGGAATAGAATTCTTTGTTAAATCTTTAAACCATACACAATACTGCATCATACACCTCTAAATGACGTAAGAAAGAATTGCTTTTAATCTTTTTGGTCTTTAACATATCACTCTTTTAACATAATTCTAACTCTTCTGTAGAATAAAATTGCTAAAGGTAATGAAACAATCAAGAGAGATAAGTTTCTTGCTAAATCCCTTTTCTGTGCATTTCTACAATAGGTATCATCAACAATCTTCTCTGAAACTCCTTCTTCCGATACAGGAACTCTAACTTCAAGGTTACATTCTTCATAACCTATAACTTGTTTTATTCCTAATTCAATTAAACCACCACCGCTAATGATAGCCATGATAGTTGTAATTATAAATAGAATAGCAATCGCTATTGTTAAAATATTTTTTATTTTCATTAGTTTAAGTGTTAGTTATGTTGTTTTTAATATTTTTCTAAAAAATAAAAATCGAAGATTTACTCTTCTTCATCCTCACCAAAATCTTCAGTATCTTCATAATGACTTTCTGGTTCAGGTTCTTCTTCTACCTCATCAGGATTAACAGTTTCAAATCGCTTAGATCTTTGTGGTCTTTCTAATTTACCAACAACTTCTGCAAATCCAACACTCTTCAAAACTTTTGTGATTCTTATTTTCACATAATCACCTTTCTTTACTCCAGGAATAAACAGGACAAATCCTCTTACCCTAGCAATACCATCACCTTTCTCGCCAACGGCACTAATTGATACTTCGTGTTCTTCTCCAGCTCTTACTGGTGCTTCTTCATTCATGGACAAAACCTCCTCTGTTCAATTGTCTATTATAAGAATTAGTAGTCATAGTTTGTTGTTGTAATCACTTAACCTTTTGCTGTTTTTACAGTATATAAATGTTTTGCAATTTATTGTAATGTCTCTTCTAAGCGAAAATTAAGTAAATCTCTAGATGCAGAAGCAGCCATGATAGTATTTATTTTAAGATAACTTAATACTTCATCTTTACTACCAGAAAAATAAGTAAAATCAGTCAGTTTAGTATCAAATAATGAATCAATTCCAAGATTATCCAACTGTCTATCTTTAAGATAATCACCTGAAACCACATGTGCACTAATTGGTCCAAATTTATCTGAGAAAAGATAACTAAGAGGCACACAAACATTTCTATTTCCCACTAATTCTATTTCATCAGAAACTAATGGTGCAGTCACACCACTGCCATATAAACAAACATGTGGAAAAAGTGGAACTAAAAGATTTGGGATATCTCCATCACCTTTTAATAAGTAAGGTTCTCGTGGTGTTCCAATAGTAAAGATAGCCCTTACACTTTGTATAGAATCTCTATTATCAGGAAACATTCTATGAACTTTTAATGCATCTGTTGAATACTGTTCTTTAAGCACAATTACCTCTTCTGCCCCTTGTTTAAGCGTCTCATAAAATTCTCGAACTACTTTTTCATTAACTTCATCCCCTTGTAAATGAAGTAATGAAACATCACTTATCCAGTCACCAGTAGTTTCACCAGAATTTAATTTTTCAGTAAGTTTGTTATAAACTAACCGTTCTGCCGTTTGTAATTTCACAATTTCTTGTTGAGTTTTACGTAATTTACTTAGAAGATCAGTAGGGGTGTCTTTAACCATATAATTAGCAAAGATCCAAACTTTAAATATATTTAGCTACTAGAAAAAATAAAAAAAAAAATAAAAAAAATTAACCTCGATCAACAAGACCTTGCCCTTGAACTTCAAAGCAACATTCACCATCAGGTAATGCAGGAGCATCAATTAACTTTGCCACTCTTGACCCTTTTCTACCTTTACGCAGATAAATTCTAAAAGTTGATGCATGTGCTACAATATGCCCACCAATAGAAGCTGTTGGATCTCCAAAGAATTGATCAGGTTTAGCCATAACTTGGTTAGTAACATAAACACAAATGTTATGTGAAGATGCAACTTTCGCTAAAGCATGCATGTGCCTATTCAATTTCTGCTGTCTTTCTGCTAACGTTCCTCTACCAATATACTCTGCTCTGAAGTGAGACGTTAAAGAATCAACAACAACTAAACGTACGTTCTTTCCTTGTTCAGTTATCAAAGAATCAACTTTTTCAGTAAGTAACATCTGATGGTCACTGTTATGTGCTCTTGCCACCATTATACGACTCAATGCGTCTTCAGGATTAATCCCAACCCCTTCTGCCAACTGTCTAATTCTTTCTGGTCTAAAAGTATTTTCTGTATCAATGTAAACAGCATACGCATCAGGATTACTAGCTAAAACATTAACTGCAAGAATGTGGCCAATTTGTGTTTTTCCTGAACCAAACTCACCAAAACATTCAGTGATGGCACCAGTTTCAAAACCGCCACCCATTAATGTGTTAAATCCTTCAGAACCAGTACTAATTTTTTGTACTAATTCTCTTTTTTTAAGAACTTCAATACCGGTCTCGAAACCCATTTTCATACTATCCCTAGCAGCGTTAACCATTTTTCTAGCTACAGATTCAGAAACACCTGTTGTTTCACAAAGCTCGCCAAGAGTTGCCACTGCAACGGATAATAAATCTCTATATCCTGCACTTTCTAATTTTTCTGCTGTTGCTGCTCCCACTCCGGGAAGATCTTGTACACTAGGTTTTCTCACTTTTACCTCTACTACTTGTTCAATTTGTTCTGTCATAGTCATTCACCTCTATAAGTATTTAGGCACTCGCAAAGAGTTCCTGTTCTTTGAATACTAAATATTCGTATGCTTTCTGGATTACAACATTTGCTTTAGGCAAATCTCCTACTCGCATATTACTGGTAGATTGCCATTTACCAGATTTGTCAGTGTAACTTCTTTCTAAAGAAATAGTTCTAAACTCACCATTAGTTGATTGATTCAACCACACCGTTGCAGATATTCCTCCTGCTCTAAATTTCTTTTCTGGTAAATTACCAGGTTTTTCTTGTGTCATTTTTTTACCTCGTTGGTTTCCCGTTTTATTTCAACCACCGAAGTGGCCGAGGGCAATAACACTAAAATCAAATTCAGTTTAAATACGCTATCCGTAGCTGTCCAGTGTGTCCAGTGGTAGAATTAAGTTCAAATGCGTTGTCTAGTGGGACAAAAAAATCAAGAGAAATAAAATAAAAAATTAATCGTCTTTTCCTTCTTTCATTTCTTTAACGACTTTCTTAAAAGCTTCAATTTGCTTTTCAGTTAGTTCACTAAATTGCAAATATTTCAATTTAATATCACGTAGAAACATGTTTTCTTTGTAAAACTTTTCAGGAATACTAAACATTTTCTTAAATACCGGATCCTCTATTGGCTTATCCAATTGTGATTTTTGACAATCATAACATACCGGAAATCTGTTCCTCCAAGAAACTACTACATAATTTTTTTTACAACGTCTACATTTTTCTTTAAATTTTGCCATTTATTTTTTTCTCCCTGAGTATTCAAACCAGTCACTTTTAGTTACTTCATGAAAATAATCTGCTTCTTGAATTAAAATTCTAGCTGCTGTTTTCTTAATTGCTGCAATTTCTACTCTAACACCTTCAGACTTTAAGTGTCTAACAAGATCAACATAATCAGAATCACCGCTCATAATTATGATAGTATCAACTTTTGAAGCTAACTGTGTAGCTTTAATTGATAATGGAATATCAGCAGATTTATGACATGGAACCACGGAACCATAATATTTCCCGTGTAACCTTTCAGCAAACTTTGAAGAAATATTTTTACCTTCTCTAAAATAGATAAATCTGTTTAATCCACGATTGCTTAACAATTTTGGAATTAAAGCATCAAAATTCACCATTGTTGAAGTTTTCCCAGAAATACTATGAATACTTCTTTCCATGTTATTACCATCAACAAGAATTGCAACAGATTGATTAATTAGTATTGGTTCCATATTTTCTATTATATATTATATACATAAACATACTGCTTTTTATGTATTTCCCTAGAATTCCCTAATTATCGGGTAAATCTTGCTTTCCGGTAATTGTTACAATGTTACCTTCTTTAGCTATTTTAACTTCTTCCAAATTATTAATTACTATATCATTTCCCATTAAATAGTATGAAACATTTCGTAATTCATGAATTCTAATTTTCTCAGTTTCAGCAATTTCTAAAACATCTGAAGGTGCATCACCTTTAAGATGTGGATTATTTTCTTTAAACAAACCAATAAATGCGGTTTTAAAACCACTTTCTTTTATTCTAGGCTTTCTGCTAATTACAATACTTTTTACTTGGTATGTTTTCTCCATCTAATACTTTATAGATTCCTCATTTTTAAAACTTACTGAACTATTTCTCAGAACGAATAGAAAAATACACTATGCCGGCAATACCATACATTAAAACAAGAATGATCAATCCAGCTCTAGTTCCAGTTAACAGTAATGCCCCAGTTAATAATACCATTATCCAAGCAGCAATGTAAAGAATGTGAGAAGCAAACAAAATTTGTAATCCGGGTAAATTAGGTGTAGGAAATCTAGGAAATTTTAATTTAATTAAATCAAAAGGAATTAAAGTAACGATTGCCATGATTAAAGTCATTAACAAACCTTTACTAAAAAAATAACTTTCTGGTGAATAATATAATCCTAATGCAAAAAATATTGCTAAAAACATATTGGCTAATAATCCCCAAAATGCTACCATTCCTGCTTCAAAGTAAGAATAAGCATATCTAAATTCACCAATACGTTGTTTGGGTAAGAAAGATACAACAACCCCTCCAACAACAACTAAAGCAAATTCTCCTAAAGTCATAAAAACTAAACCAAGAGCAACCAATAATCCTAACCACCAAATTTGAAATTCTACGTTATACCCTTTGGCTAACCCGTATATTTTTTGTACTGTTAACCAAAAAAAGAAGATTATTGCGACTAAAACTATCAAAATCAATAAATGTTGTAAACCATAAACAATGTCAAAAGTATCAACACCCCAATCTTGAAATGAAAAGATAAATGCAGTTATCAACGTTGCCCATAGAAGCAACTTTAACTCTTTAGGATGTATTTGAAACCGATTTTTTAATCTGGCTCCAACTTCTTTTATATTAGGCATATTACTAAAGAAAATAAAGAGGTATAAAAGATTTACTTCTTTTCAAGAAGCCAAAGCCCATAAGCGCCATTTCCATGAACTAATTTACTATGTTCTTTTAGAACAAATTTTTCAGATAATGATACTTCCCAATGTTCTCTTCCAATGAGTAATATTGTTCCTTTTGGTTTA
This sequence comes from Candidatus Woesearchaeota archaeon, assembly GCA_018657475.1. Lineage (GTDB taxonomy): Archaea > Nanobdellota > Nanobdellia > Woesearchaeales > GW2011-AR9 > JABHXC01. The sequence goes on along the minus strand of JABHXC010000026.1, from coordinate 3,560 downwards.
AGAAGATTCTTTGCTTGATAATAAATTTCGTTCAATTTCACTTCATCTTTACTTGTTATGTGAAATATTAACCTATCAAAACTTTTTTCATCACAAACAGTATCCAATTCATCGAGTGCCCATTTTTTTACTTGAACATTAGTTTTTGATATTTTTACATTTTTTCTAGCAGCAATAAAACTTTGTACACCCGAATCAAAAGCAATTACTGTGTTTGGTTCATTTTGTTTTAGTTCATATTTAGCAAGATTTTGAAAACCAGGCATCTTTTCTACAACAAAAGGGGGGGATGAAACCATAGAATTTTCCAGGTATAAAGATGCTTCAATTGCTAAAGTTCCATCTTTCATGTAACCTACTAAAACTTTTTCTCCTTTTTGAATTCCAGATTTTCTTAAAAAATAATATGCTAAATCTCCTTTGAAAGATGCCTGATGAGGAAATAACCTGTATGCCCTATCATTTAATTCACCAGCCAAATCAACTCCGATAAAATATTTTTTACCGTTAAAGAAAACCATTACTTCAATATCGGGTTTTTTTAAGTTAATTTTAACATCAAAATCACATTGTTTTCCAATAATTGAGCTTAATTTACCCATAACCTGTTTTGCTAAATCAATTCTTTTTTCGCTACCAGAAACACCTTCAACAGTAACTTTCATTGTTAATTCTTTACTAAGAACATCTTTCCAATTAATGCTAGAATAATCCATATCTTCAATTTTACCGTTATCTACAGATAATAGAACTCTTTTAGAAGACTGATTTCTTGACAAATATTTGAATAAATCTTTTTTTTCTATATCAGAAGAAACTACTTGTGAAAAACTTTCAGAATCAACGTTTAACAATTCTTTAACTTCTTGTTTAGCTAATTCTTCCAATCCTTTGTGTACTAATGTAAATAATTTCATTTAATTCTCCTTACAGCAGTAATAAAATGAGATAAATCAACTATAAACAGTAAAATCCCTACAATTAGTATTACCCATAAATTTTCTCTAATCCCAATTATAATTAAATATGGAGCAAAAACAAATGCAGGGATTAAGTTATACAATATAGTAAATAACCAATCGTACTTTTTATGAGAGTACCTAAACAGTTTCAGAATGTTTAATGTAATCCAATCATCACGTTCCATTTACTGTAAAAACTAGGTACGCTTTATAAAATTAAAGGAAAAAAAAGAAAAAGATTACTCTACTGATAAAACTATACTTTAGCATAATTCTATCTTTAACCAGAATGATTATTTAAAGTAACCAACAAATAACCATCTTAATGGTAAAAACAATCCCAGTAGGTGAAGCATTAAAAAAAGAAAATTCAATTATTGTAGATACTAGAACACCAAATGAATACAATTTAGATCACTTACCAAATTCTATTAATATTCCAATTTTCTCAAACGATGAAAGAGTAATGGTTGGAACCATTTACAAACAAGTATCAAGAGATTTGGCAATTGAACGAGGAGTAGAATTTTTTAGTAAAAATCTTCCAAATATAATGAAAGAAATTAACAAAATTAAAAATAAAATTCTAATTATTCAATGTTGGCGAGGAGGAATGCGAAGTAAAGCGTTAGCATCACTACTTGAATCATTAGACTATGATGTTTATCAACTTGAAGGGGGCTATAAAGCATATCGAGCGTATGTTCGAGAACAATTAAGTAATTATAAAATTAAATCAAAAATAGTAGTCCTTCATGGTTTAACCGGCACTTGTAAAACAAGACTTTTATTAGAATTTAAAAATAATTTAGATTTAGAAGGCTTAGCTAGACATCGCGGCAGTATGTATGGTGGAATCGGATTAGTTCCAAATCATCAAAAAAAATTTGAAAATTTACTTTTGCAAAGATTAAACAAATTAAAAGATGAATCATATATTATAATTGAAGGTGAGAGTAAACGGATAGGAAATGTGATTATTCCACCATTTTTATGGCGTGCTATGAACAAAGGAATTAAAATTGAGATTAAAAGAGATTTAAATCTTCGAGCAAAAGCAATTGTTGAAGAATATTTTGATAATCAAGAAAAAATAAACAAAGTAATTGAAACTACAAAAATGCTTAAAAAAAATATTTCTAACAAAGAAAAAGATCAAGTTATAAAATTTATTCAAAATAACAATTACAATGAAGCTGTAAAAATCATCCTACTAAAATACTATGATCCGCTCTACAAACATACTCTAAATCAAGAAAATTATGATTTTTCTATTAATAATAACAATATATTAGAAGCAAAGAAAGAATTAAAAGAAAAAATTAAATCTCGGCTTTTACAGGTTTAAATTTATAATAAAACCAAGTAAAAGAAAACACTACAAACACACAAATAAATAACCATAACCAATTATTCCCACTAACAACTAAACCCCAAATCAAAACAATAATTGCAGATACACTCCAAAAAATCTTAAGAGTTAACATAATTTCAAAAGCTTCTTTTTTCTTTGTAAAGAGAGAAGCCATTCCAATCCCAATTAATGCTGCTCCAACTAATCTTACAAAAACTAAATTCTCAACAGGAAAACCAAACAATCCTACGATTAAACCAGGGAAAAATATCAAAGCTACTGCAAACAACATATCAATTACAAAGTGAGCAAAAAACCAATTCTTCAACCCTTTAGTGATTTTCATTAAATAAAACAAATAAGAGAACTATAAAAATTATTCTGCACTATTATTTTCTTCATTATCAACAGAAGTTTCAGTTTCTTCAAGATCGTTTTCTTCATTTAGTGATTTTTCAGTTTCTTCTGCAACAGAACCATCATTTTCCGCACTACTCTCAGTTTCTTCAACAACTGGTTCTTTAATTTCCTCTTCAACGCCCATATCACCATTCTCGTCTTCAACTTCTTCAACCGCAATTTTAGCAGAAGCAGCAACAGTATCTCCTTCATTTAATCTCATAACTCTAACACCTTGAGTCGCCCTACCAATTTTAGATACTGAAGAACAAGGAATTCTAATCCCAATACCATTACGAGAAACTAACATTAATTCTTCAGTTCCATCAACTAACATCACTGAAGATACTTCGCCATTCTTTTCAGTAACTTTAATGTTTGTAACACCTTTTCCACCACGGTTACACAACCTATATTCGGAAACAGGAGTTCTTTTCCCATAACCTTTAACTGTAATTGTTAAGATATCTTTACCTTCATCGGCTGCTAACATACCAATTACTTCATCATCTGTACGTAACCTAATTCCCCTTACTCCACGAGCAGTTCTTCCCATAGCACGAACAGCAGATTCATTAAATCTGTTTGCAGAACCAAATTTGGTAGCTAATAAAATTTCATTATTCCCATCAGTATATCTAACACGAACCAATTCATCCAGTTCATCTAATGTTAATGCACGAATACCACCTTTACGTACATTAGAAAAAGCACTAAGCTCTGTTTTTTTGACAACCCCTTTTCTAGTAGCCATGAATAAGTAACCTTCTTCAAAACTTCTAACAGGAATTATTGCATTAATATTTTCTTCAGCTTTCAATTCTAATACATTACGAATATGCTTT
>JABHXC010000025.1 GCA_018657475.1 Candidatus Woesearchaeota archaeon | reverse complement strand
GTGCATCTGTTGTTGGAGAAGCTTACAGAAGATATTCAAGTTATACAAAGAGTAGGTACAAAGCTTCTGCAAAGAAAAAAGTGAGTAGAAGATTGTCAAGTGCAGCTTCAGTATTCACACCAGTTATCTTTGACTTTTCAAAATCAGGTTCTATTGCATTAAAGAATGATTTAAAATTGGCACTAGATAATGATGAGAAGATCAGTTTAGCAATAGGTGAAAATGGAAAACCTACTATAAAACTGCCAGACGGTCTTTCTAATTCTTGTGCAGAATGTACTATTGGTGTCTGCTGTGGTAACGACCCACAATGTTTAAATGGCCCTGTTTGTAAAAAGTGCGTTTCTTGCTAATTTTTTCTTTTTTTTACTTAATTTTATAAAACACCTTCCATTAATGACTATATGAGACTAATTCCTACAATCACTGCTTTGATTATTTCTACAACAACAAACTATGCTCAACCTCAAGAAGTAGTAGAAGAAAATCATCCCATGCCCATTTATTCTTCTTCTGATTTTTTAGATGACGATGCCCCTTTCTACGCTGCAGATCATGCATTAATCATGGTATCTTCAGATCCAATAGACTCTTGTACTCCTTGTATGGAAATTTATCCAACTTTCAGCAGACTTGCAGAAGAATCCTCATTATCAGCTGAAAAACTTCATTTTGCTTATGTTCCTACAGAAAATTGGGGCTTACCTAATTTTTCTTCTTTAAATTCTAGGGTTGATGGTGTTCCACAGATAATTCATTTATACCGTGGGCAAGAAGTTGGTCAAGATCGAATAACTTCTGGTGGTCAAGGGGCAATTGAACCTCTTGAACAATTAGTTGAAGAAATAACTACGCAAATGGTGTCAGGAACTTCCTATATTCCCTCTTTATAACTCTCAACCAAAACGTTTATAAACAACCCATCTTCCAAACCATTAAACCGTATCACTACCCAAGGTAGGAGGTTAATATGGATAAAAAAAACGTTCAAAAAGCATTAGCAGAAATCAAAGAGCAACCTAAAAGGAAATTCTCTCAATCATATGATTTAATTGTGAACCTAAAAAACCTGGTTATTAAGTCCAGTCCATTAGATTTCTTTGTAACATTACATTATCCAAAAGGTAGAGCAGTAAAAGTAGCAGCGTTTGTAAGCAATCAACTTATTGATCAAGCAAAGAAACACTGTGACTTAGCTTTAACTGAATCAGATTTCAAACAATATGGAGATAAAAAAGCACTTAAAAAATTAGCAGAAAGTTACGATTATTTTATCGCAGAAGCTGCATTAATGCCAAAAGTGGCAAAAACTTTTGGTAAAGTGTTAGGAATGAAAGGAAAAATGCCTAATCCTAAACTAGGTTGTGTAGTCCCTCCAAATGCTAATTTAGAACAATTAAATCAAAAGTTGCAAAAAACAGTTAGACTAACTGCTAGAAAAGCAACAAACTTACAGTGTATTGTTGGTAAAGAAAATCAACCTGAAGAAGAAGTTGTTGATAATATCCTAACAGTTTATCAAGCAGTGTTAAAGAATGTACCTAACGATATTCAGAACGTTAAAAATGTCCAAATCAAAACAACAATGGGAAAACCGGTGAAATTATAATGGTAAGTCAAGAAAAAAAACAGTTAGTAAAACAATTGACAAAAGACATTAAAGATTATCCTATTGTTGGCGTAGTTAATTTTGAAAATCTTCCTGCACAGCAGTTACAAAACATGCGTGCTATGCTTAAAGAACAAGGTGTAAAGATTCAGATGGCAAGAAAAAAATTGCTAAAATTAGCTCTTAAAGAATCTGGTAAAGAACACATTGACGAATTAAGTGCAAAAATTAAAGGTATGCCTGCTTTAATTTTTAGTAAATCTAATCCTTTTACACTTTACGCAACTATTCAAAAAAACAAATCCGAAGCACCAGCAAAAGCTGGCCAAATTTCTCCAAGAGACATTGAAGTTAAAGCAGGAGCAACAAATTTCGCTCCGGGTCCAATCATCTCTGAATTAGCAGCTGTTGGCATTAAAACTAAAGTTGACGGCGGTAAATTAGCAATTACTGATGATGTAACTGTAGCTAAAGAAGGCGATGTGATTACTGCAAAATTAGCCGAAACTTTAAAGAGACTAGATATCAAACCTATAGAGATTGGTTTAGATTTAGTCGCTGTTTGGGAAGATGGGACAGTCTTTGCAGCTAAACAGTTACATGTTGACGAAGAAGAATATTTCAATAACTTTACTCAAGCTCATCAGTGGGCAATCAACTTAGCTGTTGAAGCAGCTATCCCGACGTCCGCTACGACTGAGATGTTACTGCAGAAAGCGTTTAATGAAGCTAAAGCAGCAGCGTTAGAAGCAGTATACATTACTGACGAAACTAAAGAATTGTTACTGGCACGATCAGAACAACAAGCCCTTTCTGTCAAGAAAGAGGCAAACCTATAATCATGGAGGCAATAAAATGGAATATATTTATGCAGCAATGTTATTGCACAAAGCAGGAAAAGAATTAACTGAAGATACCGTTAAAAGTGTACTTACAGCAGCCGGAGTGGCTGTCGATGAAGCACGTGTTAAAGCGCTAATTGCAGCGTTACAAGGTGTAAACATCGATGAAGCTATAAAGAAAGCAGCTGTCGCTGCACCAGTTGCAGCAGCACCTGCAGCAGCAGGCGGTAGTGAGAAACAAGCAGAAGCAAAGAAAGAAGAAAAGAAAGTTGACGATAAGAAAGCCGAAGAATCTGCAGCAGCAGGACTTGGCGCACTATTCGGATAAACTTTTATTTTTTATTTTTTTCTCTTTCTTTTTTACGCTTGTACTAGAGAATGGAAACAACTGAACAACAAAAAAAAGAAGAATTCCAACAGAAAAAACAGGAAGTCACTGTCTTACGAACACAGTTAGCGGAATGTAACACTGAGAAAGAGGAAGCGTATCAGAATTTACAAGGACTTCGTGAGAAAGTTCGTTCTGTTTTAGCACAAATTTCTACATTAAAGAAAAATCGTGATCAGTTAACTATTGAAGTTAAGAAGTTTAAGAAAGAACGTGATAAACTAAACACCATAGTTAAAGAGCAATCTTCTGTTAAAAAAGAGTTTGATAAGAAAAAAGAAGGATTATATTCTAAGCAAGAAAATTACTCCAAACAAGAAAATTATTCTAGACGAGATAGATATTCTAAACGAAATAAACCAGAAACACCTGATGGGTTAAGAAAACAAATTGCCCAAATGGATGAAAAATTAGAAACTGAAGTTATGTCTTTTGATAAAGAAAAACAAATGAGGAAAGCATTGAAAGAAGTTCAGGCAAAACTTAAAAAAATGGCTAAAGTAGATGAAGAATTGTCTGAGTTAAAAACTGCTTCTGCTGGTTTTGCTGAAGCAAGAAGAAAAGCACAAGATTCTCATAAACAAGTTCAAGAAAAAGCTCAAGAATCACAAGAGAAACATGAACAGATGCAAAAACTTTACGCAGAATTAAAAACAGTTCGTGAAGAAGAAAAACCTTTAGCTGAGAAATATCTTTCATTAAAAGCAAAATATCAGGGTATTAAAAATGAACTTGAAACAATTTCTAAAAGGGTAACTGGTATTTCTAAAAAATTCTCTGAACAAGCAGATAAGATAACTAAAAAGAAAGTTCGAGAAAAGACTGCTGAAGTAAGAGATAAGATTAAGAAAGGTAAGAAGTTAAGTACAGAAGACATCCTAGCGTTCCAAGCAATGGATGATTAATTTTTTAAGAACACTAATTCTTATATTTATCAATTTCTCTTAACCACATTAAACCAACTTTGATCATCATTTTGTTAAATTTATCAGAAACTCTGTATGTTTTCTTATACAAATCATATTCAATTAATCCCATTCCTCTCATTGGAGTAAGAATTCTGTCATAAAATTGTCTTTTATTGTAAGAAATTTTAACTTCTTTATCTATTGGTGATCTTCTCTCTTTTACTATTGCTTCACCTTCATGCAATTTAGTTGCAAATAAACTCATTTCAGTTTTTCCAATTTCTCCTTTTCTTTCCCACATATATTTGATTAACATTTTTGCAACAATTTCTTGTTGTTCTGTTGCAAAGACCACTTTATAGATATCTTCTGGAAGATTAAACTGATCAAAGAGCATTACCATGTGTAGAATATAGGATTTTGTTATATAAATGTTACTGAAAGGTATACTGGGCGAGTTATTCTGTGAAAAGACATTAATTTGTGATAACTAAAATCATAGTAAGCACAATCTTTATAAAGAAACCACTCTCCAAATTAAGTATGGGAAGAATCAAAACCACATTTATCAAACGTAAAACAAAAGAACTTCACAAGATGCACGGTGATAACTTTACTACTGATTTCACAGAAAACAAAGCGATTGTTGGAAAATATACAGAAATTCATAGTAAAAAGCTTAGAAACGTTGTAGCTGGGTACATGACACGTTTGAAAAAACAAAATAATTAGTTCCGTGCAACATCTTTATAAATCACTTCAATTCTGTAGAGAATAATGGCTAAGAAAAAGACAGTAATCCAACCTGAATTAAATATTGCTTTAGTTGGACATGTTGATCATGGTAAAACTACTTTAACAGAAAGATTTTCTGGTAAGTGGACAGATACACATTCTGAAGAACTTAAGAAAGGAATTACTATTAGGCTTGGCTATGCTGACTTTTCAATATATTATGATGAAGAAAACGATTTCTATACAACAAAAGAAAAATCAATCAAATCGAATAAGGAAACCAAATTTCTTAGAAAAATTTCGTTAGTTGATTCTCCTGGCCACGAATCTTTAATGGCAACTATGCTTTCAGGTGCAGCAATTGTTGACGGTGCTTTGTTAATGGTTGCAGCTAATGAGAAATGTCCTCAACCTCAAACTAAAGAACATCTTATGGCGTTACAAATTTCTGGTATTAAACATGTTATTATTGTTCAGAACAAAATTGATCTAGTGTCTCATGAAGAAGCAATGAAAAATCATGAACAAATTAAAGCGTTTGTTGCAAATTCAGAGTATAAAGACGTTCCAATAATTCCAATTTCGGCAAGAGCTAATGTAAATGTTGACATGTTACTAAAAACTATTCAAGAAGTTATCCCAACTCCAAAAAGAAACGTTAAATCTGATCCTTTAATGCAAGTGGCAAGATCTTTTGATATTAATAAACCAGGAATAACTCCAGAAAAATTAATTGGTGGCGTTCTTGGAGGAACAATGAAAGAAGGAACTTTTAAAGTTAATGACGAAATTGAGATTGTTCCCGGCTATATGGTTGAAGAAAAGAATAAACGTATTTGGAAACCATTAAGAACAAAAATAACTCAAATTTTTTCTGGCGGTGCTTCAGTTGATAGTATCTCTCCAGGGGGAAGTATGGCACTTTCAACAACTCTAGATCCTACAATTGTTAAATCTGATACTTTAACCGGTTCACTTGTTGGTTTACCTGGAAAATTACCTTCAGTACATGAACAAGTAACATTGGATGTTCATTTGCTTAAGCGTGTTGTTGGGACAAAAGAAGAAACAGATGTTAAACCTCTTGCAAAAAAAGAAATGTTAATGTTAAATGTTAATTCTGCAGTAACTGTGGGTGTTGTTACTGACCCTTCTAAAAAGAACACTACTTGTACTCTACGGAAACCGGTTGCAGCAAATGTTGGCGACAGAATTACTATCTCTAGAAGAATCGGTGACCGATTTAGGTTAATCGGTTACGGAATTTTAAAGTAAATTATTTCTTATAAGGGCAATGTCTACATCCAGAATCACAACAATAACCTCTTTTCTTTAAGAATTTAGCAGTAAAAACCACATTTCCTTCTTCATTTAAATAATAATCTTCTTGACTCATTTAATTTGTTGTACAAACAAAGGTTTTAATACTTATTTAATTTACTTCTAACCATGGTTAAGCTTATTTGTTATAACATTGAGTATTGTGAGGGCATGGAAGGGCTTTGGTACCAATACCTAAAATTCTGGAAAATATTTTTTCCACCCAAAAATCTTGATGAACGTATTGTTAAGGCATTAAAAAAATTAAAACCTGACATTCTTTCATTGGTTGAAGTTGATACAGGATCTTTCAGATCTAGAGGTAAAGATGAAGTTAAATTTATAGAAGAAAAACTAGGTTTACAAAGTTTTGTTGAAAAAGTTAAATATCCTTTAAAAGGATGGTTAAGGTTTTTTCATCATACTCCCATTTTTAACAAACAAGCAAATGCAATTATCTCTAAATTCAAAATTCATAACATTAAATATCACATTTTTCATGAAGGAACAAAACGTGTTGTTATTGAAGCAACTGTAAAAGTTCCAGAAAAAATAACTCTTCTTTTAGCTCATCTTGCCCTAGGAAAGAAAGCAAGAGCTAAACAAATTAAAGAGTTAATTAAAATAGTAAATAGAAAAAGAAATCCAGTGATCTTGATGGGTGACTTTAACACTTTTAATGGAACTAAAGAGATTAAAGAACTTCTTAAAAAAACTCATTTAAATGACAAAATCTCGTTAGACAAAAAAGCGTTACCTCTTACAGAGCCTGCTTGGCACCCTACAAGAAGATTAGATTATATTTTAACTTCTTCTCAAATTAAAGTGAAAAAATTTTCAGTGTTAGACTTTCATTTTTCAGATCATCTCCCGTTGATGATTGATTTTACTGTAAAAAGGAGGAAAAAGAAAAAATGAACAAAATACTTATTGCAATTATTGCAGCCGGTTTTGGCACACAATTAATTAAAATGATTATTTACTATTTTCAACATAAAAGTCTTTCACTAAACGACATCTTTGTTACAGGTGGTATGCCTTCTTCACATTCAGCATTTGTAGTTTCCCTAACCACTGCAATATATTTACAAGAAGGTGCTTCAACAGCATTCGCTATTAGTTTAGTTTTAGCTTTAATCATTATCAGAGACGCTTTTGGTGTAAGAAGAACTGTAGGTAAAGAAGGTCAGGCTTTACAAAAACTGTTCAAAATTCATAAACTTAAATCAAAAGATCATTATGCAATGGGCCATACTCCATTACAAGTTACTGTTGGTGCATTGTTAGGCTTTTTGATCACCCTAGCAATATTTTTAATTTAGAACTAGAACTCGGTGAGTTTTTTCTCACCAGAATAATGTAATAATGTGGTGTTCCCACTTTCTCCGGAAACTTTCTCAGTGGCAATGAACCTACCTTCACGCAATTTTGTTACTCTACGTTGAAAAGACTTGTAACTCAAATCACCGCCCCTTTCAGCATAAATCCCAAACATATCTCCAATTTTTTTACCAGAATGTTCTTTAACTAAACCTAATACAAACTGTAAATCTTCTGATAATCCTTCTTTTGGTTTGATATGGAAATCATCAACTTTTTTAACAGCTTCAGCAACATGTGCGGAAGTTATCGTTCGTGAATTTTTTTCTTGTGCAATGTTTCCAGCTTCTTGCATTAAGTACAATCCTACACGAACATCTTTAGTTTCGGTACATTTTTCAATTAGTTCTTTGAACGCTTCTGTGTTCCAACAGTCTTTAACAAACGCATATTCTTTTCTTTGTTTAAGAATATCTGCAACCTCTCTTTCATTGTATGATCTAAAAAATACAAATTCTGGCGCTAATCTACTTCTGATTCTTTCATCAAAATCACTGTAAGAATCACGATAATTAGTAATTAAAATTAATGATTTTCTGTAAATATCTTCTAAGATCCCATATAAAAAATCTGTATCTTCTAATTTATCAATTTCATCAAAAACAAAAACTGCACTTTTTTTGTTAATTTTCTGTTTCATTAAACCTAATAACTCAGAAGTTTTTTTGTTTTGAATAAATGTGTAACCTAGTTGATTACAAATACTGTGAAAAATCTTGTAAGTAGTATTTTCTTTCCAACAATTAATGTAAAGTGTAATTACTTCATCTGTTTCTTCTTCCAATTCTCTTAAAACATGTTTACATGCTGTTGTTTTACCAATCCCTGGTGCACCATATACAAACAAGTTTTTCCCGTTATGTCCTTGAAGTAAAGGCCGAATAGAAATCGCAAATCTTTGTTGTTCATTTTCTCTTCCATATAACGATTTAGGTTGAAAATCATAACTTAAAAATACAGTGTCTCTGAAGACTGATTCTCCGGAATGTAACATGTTTTTGAATAATGACATTGCTAAAATAACATCTTTAACATTTATAAGAATTATGGGGATGGAAACTTATCTTGACAAATTGATATTTTCTTTACTTTTTAGGTTTAATCTCTTTTAATCCATTCATATACGGTTGTAACACTGTTGGAATTTTCACAGTACCTTTTGCAGTTTGATAATTTTCAAGAATAGCAATAATCGGCCGTGTATCAGTTAATGCAGTATTGTTCAACAAATGTACATAATTTTTCTCCCCTTCTTTATCAACAAATTTGGTGTTCAATGTCACTGCTTGATAATTTGTACAATTACTGCAAGAAGTTACTTCACGATAATTCCCTTTTTTATCATTTTGTCCAGGCATCCACGCTTCAATGTCATATTGTAATGACTGTTTGTTTCCAAGATCTCCTGTACATATTTGTACAACTCTGAACGGAATTTTTAGTTCTTTGAACAATTCTTCACTATTTTTCTGTAATTCATCAAAGAACTTCTGTGAATTTTTTGGTTTACAATACACTATTTGTTCAACTTTGTTAAATTGATGAACTCTAAAAATTCCTTTATCATCTCTACCATGTGCACCTAATTCTTTTCTAAAACAAGGACTAATTCCGCAAATTTTTAGCGGTAAATCTTTTTCTTGTAACATCTCATCACGTTTCAATGCAATTAATGGGTGTTCTGAAGTTGCAATTAAGTATAAATCTTCATCTTCAATTTTGTAAATAGTATCTTCAAATTCTGAAAGATTAACTCCACCTTTTAATGCCCCTTTATTTAACATAATTGGGGTTGCATGTAACGCATACCCTTTTGTTAATAATCTGTCTACCGCAAAACGTTGTAATGCCATGCTTAATAACACCGCTTCGTTTTTCAGATAATAAAATCGTGATCCAGAATTTTTTGCAGCAACATCAAATTCAAACAAATCTAATGATTCTCCTAGTTCAATATGATCTTTAATTGGAAACTTAAATTCTGGGACTTTTCCAAATTTTCTGATCTCAACATTTTCAGAATCATCTTTTCCAACTGGGACAGAACTGTGTAAAATATTTCCAACTTGTTCAATTAAAGAATCTCTTTTTTCTAACGACTTCTGAACAACAGTTTCTTGCTTTTTAATTTGTGCAACAACATCTTGCATACTTTTAATTTTCTGTTTAGCAGTTTTCTCATCTTTTTTCTTTTTTGCTTGATTAATTTCTTGAGAAACAACGTTACGTTGATGCTTTAATACTTCAAATTTCTTTAAACCAGCTCGCCATTTCTTATCATAAGTTAAAATTTCATCTACTACTGCTGGATCTTTGCCACGCTTTTTTTCAGAAGCTTTGACAATTTCTGGTTGTTCTCGAAACAATGTTATTGGTAACATCAATAAAAAGACTTTTTCTCGTTATATAAACATTACTCTCCTGATAAGCAAACATATATAAAGGGGAAAAGTACTCTTTTTAAAAGAAAAAGAGGCGTTACAACGTGCGTATAAAAGTTTTAATTATTTTGTTCACCTTACTGCTAGCGGTGAGCGTGCAAGCTGTAAATATTCCTTTAGATTATGCGCTTTGTTCAACAGATGATGAATGTACTTTCTGTGAAGACACTGATGAGTTCTGTTATTGTGAGTTTGATGAAGGAATTTGTTATCTATTAGCAGAAGATTTTGAAGAAGATATTTTT
>JABHXC010000024.1 GCA_018657475.1 Candidatus Woesearchaeota archaeon | reverse complement strand
TTCCCTGAAACTCATCTTCACAGATTAATGTTACCTTATGTGTTCCCGCATCGGCGTATGTAGTAGTTTTTGTTTGTGAATTCATCCAGCCACCATAACGAATTCCCGAGACTACGTCATTTTCTGGATCTGTGCAATTGGCATTTAATTCTACAGTTTCTCCTTCTTCAACCATTATGGTTGTTGGGCCAGAAATTTCTGGAGGAATATTGTCTGCAGGATTCTTACAGATATAACATTGATAATGATAATTAGTTTTAACAGTATAGTCTACAAATTGTGGTAAAATGTAATTTACCTTATAGGCTTCACCTGCATTAACACGTTGATTACAGTTAGTGTTAAGACATTCATAAAGTTTGATAAAAGCATCTTCACCACAAACTAAGCCTACTTTTGTTGTAGAAAATTTAGCGTCAAATGTTTTTTCTGCAGAACGATAATTACTACACTGCCAATCTGCTGGTTGTTTATTATCAAAATCTAATGTAGGAAAAGCAGTAACTGCTGTTGCAAGTAAACAGAATATAATTAGTAACGCCCCTCTTTTCATAGAGTTTTATGAGAGATTGTTGTATATTAACATTATTGTGATGAAGAATAAAAATGGAGCGCGAGGAGATATCAAAATCTTTGGATATTTTGGAACTTCTCGGCACTTAACGAATTTAAAAAGAAAAGAGCGCCCGGAGGGACTCGAACCCTCGATCTAAAGCTCTGCAGGCTCTCGCATTAGCCACTTTGCCACGGACGCAAGTAAAATGGGCCTGGAGGGATTCGAACCCACGGTATCCAGCTTAGAAGGCTGGCGCCCTATCCAGGCTAGGCTACAGGCCCATATTGCTGGTTAACCGTATAATTTCTTTAAAAGCTTTCTTACTTTATGGTAACTTTTTTAATTATCACTGGCTCTAATGGTTTATCTTGGCTATCTCGTTGTACAGTGCCGATTTTATCCACAACATCCATACCGCTACTTATTTTACCAAATACAGGATGTTTACTTTGAGCAGGCTGTTTATCCCAATCTAGAAATGTGTTATCTACTAAATTGATAAAAAATTGTGAACCACCAGAGTTTGGGCCAGAATTAGCCATACTAATTGTTCCCCGTGTATTACTTAAACCATCAACAAACTCATCTTCAATTGCATATCCTGGTCCACCCGTACCCCATGCAGGTGATAATGAATCATCTTTAGTTTGTGGATCTCCACCTTGAATCATAAAACCAGGAATAATTCTATGAAATTTTTGGTTATCATAAAATCCATCTTCAATTAGTTTTATGAAATTGGACGTTGTAATTGGCATTTGTTCAGTAAATAATTCTAATTCAAATGTTCCTAGTGATGTTTCAAAAACAGCAGTTTTCATTTCAGTTCCCCCACAGCCAGTGATCAATAAAACACTAGCAATTAGTAATATTGTTAATAGCCACTTCATGCAAACTTGTGAATGGATAAGACTTTTAAAGCTTGCTTTTTATTATATTTACTGAAGAGTAGTAAAAACTAAGAAAGATTTATAAATGGTTATTGCTTAAATGCAATAAGAGGTCACATAAAATGAATAAAATTGAACAATTAGAAATAAACACAGCACGGTCATTTCAGTTAGCAAAAACAGATATTATTGCATTACATACTGAAATTGCTTCAATGAAAAGAAGTTACTTAGACTTAGCTAGGAAATTTATTGAAGTAAATCAAGAAGTTACAAGATTAAGAAGAAAACCAACAATGAAGAAAATTTCTGTAAGAAAAGCTTCTCCAAAAAGAAAGTTTGTTGCTTCTAAAGCTGCAGCAAAAGTTCACAGTAAAGCTTGTTACTTTGGAAAAAATATTAAACCTAAAAATAAACGAGTTTTTGCAAGTAAGAATTCTGCATTAAACGCAGGTTACAAATTGTGTGATTGTTTAAATTAAGGTAACCAAGTTTTCTTATTTTTTAACTTTTCAGGTAAATATACTTGATGCACATAATTTAGTCCATGAGCAGCGAATGCTTGCTGTTCTGCCCTGACTTTCATCTTTATCATTTTTTGAATAGCTTTTTGCCACTCTTTATTTGCTAAAATGAAAGGATCATTTTTTAGAGCATCTTTTGCACGTTTAACATCTACATCTTTTAAAGGATGAGTTGGTAATTTAAATTGGATAATATCATCTGGTGTAACTCCTAAAAATTGGGCCTGTGGTACACAGAAAAATTTGTTTATGTGGGCCGCATTACCAGAACCTACTTTGAATGTTCTATAGATATTAGCATAACCATAAGGATCTCCATCTGTGAAAACATAAACAGGAAGTTTCATATCATCTGCAAGTCTTCTTACAAATCTCCGAGTATTTCTTGTTGGAACTCCTGCTGTTGCTACGACAACACAGTTAGATTTTTGCCAATATTTATGTTTATTTAGTCTGTCAAATAAAGCAGTGGTTTCTACAACTAAAATGAATTTCGCTTTTGTTTTAAACCCTAAATGTTCAACAGTTGAAGGTATACTCCAAGAACCGCTTCCTTGTTTTGTACAATCAATATCTAAACCATCATCAACAATGATAAGATTTCCAACAACAGAACCGCCCCTTACACCGGGGAAGAAACCCATTTGTTCACGATTAAAACCCAGCATTGCTTCTGCATCTTCTAAAACCGAAGATGCTTCTGATTCTTCTTTAAACCGTGCTTCTCCCCAGTTTTTGGAATTATAATATGCTTCTCTCTTATTAACGAAATCGTTAGTTTCAATAACTTTCCTACTCTCATTTAACATCAACAAAGTTTGTGCAAATGTTTTGATAGTATTAGCAGAAAGATGTCTTGTCTTTGTTTTACCAAGTAATTCAAAGTAACCAACATCTTTATCAAAACTGACATTATTTAATGAACGTATTGGCATAGATAATTCTGGAGATTTTATTTTATCAACTGAATGTTTTACTCTGGCAGCAACTGCTTTGATCTCTTTCAAAACTTCTTCCTTTGACAATACAGTTTTTTTCTTACTCATCTTCTTGTTTCTCTTCCTTACCGAAACTTGCTAAATCTGAATCGTATTCAGTATTTTTTGTTGGATCAAATTTAATTTCCTTAACTTCACCACGCTCTTGCTCTAGAATAGTATAAAGATTGTTAATTATTCTTTCTTCCTCACTATCTGGGAAATTTAATAATGTCTTTAATGCACCAGCTAAACTTGGAATGAACTTTTTAATATAATCTCTTTTCTTAAACTCATCTTTAACTCTTTTCTTTTTCTTCACAAATGATGCAAGTTGTCTTCCACAATCTTGTAAAGCTAACTTGATTTCTTTCATGATATCTTCATAATGAGCTAATCCTGATTTTTCTTCAGAAGTAAAAGGTACCCAGGTTGAAGTCATATGTACAACTACAGTACAAGGTCCTACTGGAAGAGTCGATCTACTTTGTTGTAATCCATAATTTTTCCATGTAGTTAACTGAATTGCTTTTGTGATAGCACAAGAACCTTGTTGATACAGTAATGGAACACGATTAGCAAACCGCATAACCCTTACTGTTTTGTCTGCTAGCTGTTCACCGCCATAAGCAAGTGCAGCTTCAACTACAAAAGGATTACCTCTGTAAACTGCTGCTGGACGTGTTGTAGAACAATAAAACTCTGCATTAATTTCTTTCCTTAAACCTTTCTCTAAATTTTCTGCACCAATCGGAGAAATACAATCTGTTGGTGGTGCCATTATTTTTGTTACTTGAATTCCTCCATACAACTGTTCAGCCATTTCTCTGGTAAACTTACTTGGTTTTGTTTTAGTCAGTAATCTAGCTGCTTCACAAATGTCTTTTGCAGTACCAGCACCCACTCTAACAAATTCTGTTTGTAAAAATGATTGTAATGTACGTGAGTCTGTCTGTTGTAACATTTTCATCAAAATACCAAGTTCAACACCATATGGATGAGGTTTGATTTCTTTTGGTTCTGGTGGAAGTTCTTCAGTTGCTCTTGGAAAAATAGTTTGATTCGCTTCAGGATTGGTATAAATAATAGTTATGTGTGGATTTACAACTGCTGTTTCCTTGATATATTCATCAACAGATTTTCTTCCTTTCTGATAACCGCCTTCCATATCAATTTCAATTCGTGTACCATGATCTTTCTCATCCCATTCAACAATTTCATCAGAAATAATTTGTGCTTTGTTCTTTTGTGTATCAATTTTTAGTTTAACTTTGTGTGCTTCTTTGCCTTTACCAGTTTTAGAAACAATAGTTGCTGGCTTTCCTGTTGTTAATTGACCATAAAGAACGGCAGCGGAGATCCCAATACCTTGTTGACCCCTTGTAGCAGCTAACTTATGAAATTTAGAACCGTATAGTAATCTAGCGAAGATGTTTGGAATTTGTTTTCTGATAATCCCTGGACCGTTATCTTCCATAATAACACGAAATTTAGTATCGGACAATTGAATTATTTCAACATTAATTTCTGGAAGAATTCTTGCTTCTTCACATGCATCTAGGGCATTATCTACCCCTTCTTTAATAGCTGTTAGAAGCGCTCTTCGAGGGTTGTCAAAACCTAATAAGTGCCTATTTTTCTCAAAAAACTCTGCAATAGAAATCTCTCTATGTTTCTTTGCTAGTTCTTCTGCTGACTTTTGAACCATAAACCTTACAGCTTTATCATGCCGGTCGTGTGGCGTGCGCGTGACCTGCAAACGAACAAAGTGAGTTTGTTCGCAATCCACAGCTTAGCCCCACAAACATGTTTTGCTTATCCTCCATTTGAATAAGAAGCAAATATATGATTTATAATAGTTTTGGTAGAAGTGGTCTGTCCAGAATGATGTGAAGCATCATTCCGATATACCTCATCATTTTCTCTATGTTGTGAATTAGTATCTGAAGAGCCATCTCGCGTTTCTTCATGAAATGTAGTTTACTATGTAAATTACCAATCCTACGTCTCTTCAAGCTGTGAATACAGCTTTCAACATGTGCTCTTTTTGGATACTGCTCATCTCCTTTAGCGCATCTTCTTCTATTCCACCCTTTTGGATACTTTCGTTTGCTATTTCTTATTGGAGCAAACATTATGTTTTGTTTGCCCCGAGCCACTTTGTGAAGCGGCTCACTATCATATCCCTTATCAGCAAGAATTTTAATTTTACAAAGTTTAGTTCTTTTGAATATTGTTTCAGCAGATTTAACATCATGTCTTGGCTTTATTTGCAAGACATGGTCATAAATTAACATATTTTCTACGTCGATAAAAATAGTAAGCTTGTTGAATATGGGGTCAATGTTGACTCTTCTTTCATAGTGCTTGCTTCGTTGATATGCATCCACTCCTGTGGCATCTATTGCCATCAGTTTTGGGCTTTTCTTTTTCAGAAAAGTTCTATTTAGTTCACGTAGGAACTCAATTGTGTATTTTTTACACCAATTGTGAAGCACACTTTTGCTTGGAATTTGTCTAAGATTCAACCAGGTTGGCCACTTGGTTTCATAAAGTTCTGCTATAAAATCTCGCAGAACTTTCTTTGATCTTCTGAACAAAATAACTAAAGAGAACTTGTGAAACTCAGAGAAAATTCTTGGGCCAATGTCGTTGTCATGTAATGGTAAGCCCATTTCATGGTAAAGTTTAATAATTTCAGAAAGAAACCTATGTTTCGGTGTATACATGAGTTGTTTTTGTTTCATAGCTAAACTACTCAGTATACACTTTTATTCCTTTCTGGACAGACCTGTAATGTATACAAAAAATTAATTATAATTTAGCTAATAATTTCCATCTTAAAAATTTATGTTGATATATGGCCACTACTTGTGCAGTGTTATTAATTTTAAATTTTGTCCCTACCTCTTCAATAAAAGCAACTTTTTGTCCTAAAAGTTCTCGAGGGAGTATATGGTCTATTTCACTAAATTCATTACTAATAACCATTTTTTTTCCTTTGTAAAGAATATAATATTTTCCATTAACCTTTAAAATTTCGTATAAAGAACCACTTTTAGTTAATAAACGATACCTAGCCACAATTTACATTAAAAAATTAAGTTATAAAAATCTTTCTTATGCAACTATCCCATCATCTTTCGCATAGCTGGATTCATGTCCATCATGTGTTCTTTAGCAATTTCTTCGTACATTTTGTATACAATCATTACTGCTAATAAAATCCCAGTACCGTTAGATAAAGCACCAGTT
>JABHXC010000023.1 GCA_018657475.1 Candidatus Woesearchaeota archaeon | reverse complement strand
ATCTAATAATGTTGCTACTAACAATAATGTCACTGGTGGTACTGTTGGTACTCTTGGCAGTGGTCTTCTACTCACTAATGCGTTTAACAACACCCTCACAAATAATATCTTTCAAGGAGCAATAGAAGCAGGTGTTACTATCGATAGTTCTTCCGCTAACAACACTTTAACTAACAACAATATCTCATCTAATGTTACATACACAATAGAAGATACTAGCGGTGACACAGTAAATTACATCATCTACAATAACTCATTTGGAGAAATAAGATGGCTAGATAATGGAACTGGTTCATTCCTAAGAAATTTAACCCTTAACGCCACTAACAGCCAAGTCTTAGGTTTGGGAACAACTATTGAAATAGGAAATAACTCCGCTGCTTTAAACACATCAGCATTTATATTAGGTAATATCAACTCTTCCGCAAACATCACTCTACATAATCTTACAACTTCTAGAGTTGATGAAATAAGAAAACTTTCAACATATTCAACTAATAGTACAGAAATTTCTTCTAATGGTACTAACTGTCTTGGAACAACCTGTACCAATTTAAGTTATGTTAACAACACTTTAATATTTAACACAACTAGTTTCAGCAGTTTTACTACATTTATTGATAATCAAGCACCAGAAATCAATAATATTAGCAATGATACTATCACTACAACTAGTGTTGTCATTAGCTGGAACATCTCAGAATCAGGTAATGGCTCAATTAACTACGGGACAACAACAACTTTAGGAACCGTAGTCAGTAATAGTAGTAACGTCACCTCTTACAACTTTTCAATAACAGGTTTAACTGCTGGCACTCAGTATTTCTATAATATCACTTCGTGCGATGTTTACAATAATTGTAATACCACTGGCATTTCTAATTTCACTACAACTGCTGCACCAGTAACACCACCAAGTAGCTCAAGCAGTTCAAGCGGCGGCAGTGGCGGATCTTTATTTGTTCCTGTTTGTAAGACTGATTCGGATTGTTTAGACAATCTTTTCTGTCAAGGCAACGACATTTACCGATATTCTCCTTTATGTGAAAATCCTGGAACTGCTACCGCATCTTGTACTTTAGAATCAGAAGCATCATTAGTTCAAAGTTGTAGTGTTGGATGTGTTTTAGGAAGTTGTGTTCTTGGTCCGGTACAAGATGTAGACACCACGCCTCCAATAAGCGGCAGTAGTTGTCCTCCTAGATCTTTCCTTGAGGCAGGAGAATGTGTTTGTCCTCCAGGAAATATTCTAAGCAGTAATGGATGTTATCCTAGAGACAATAATCAGCGTTTAAAAACTATTGAAGAACTATATGGGGAACATTCAGTTCCAACAGCTTTCAATACGGTGTTTAGTTCTGGTGCATTTGGTGCAGCAGGTTGTTTGGCAATAAATCAAAATGGTGTAATTGAAATACCTAGTGATGTATATCAGAGAGCATTAACCTTTACTACGGACCAAGAAAATTTTGATTATCTTTACAGTCAAGAAAATGATGAATTAAGCTTTTTCCTAATGTTTAAGAATATACTACACAATTCTTGTGTTGAACTACAAATTGATCAAGCCCCAGCAACTTTAGTTGGAGATGTGTTCCAAGTTGGTCCATTAGATGGAACTGATTATTTCATTAGACAAGCTTTTAAAGTAACTTGTCCAGAACTTCAAAATGCGCTTGATCAAAACCTAGCCAAAATTTCAATGAAAACAACGGAGTGTCCTTAAATGAACCAATTTACTAAACGATTTGTAACAATCGTTGTACTACTTTCACTTTTAGGGATTGGTATGTCTACTTATCTTTTAGAGCATCATCATGCAGAAGCAGGTAGTGTTTGTGACATTAATGCTACTGTTTCTTGTTCATTAGTTAACACTTCTTCCTATGCTGAATTATTAAATGTTCCAGTAGCAGCTTTAGGAATACTTTGGTTCATTTTTTTAATAATTGGAACTCTAAAAACTAATAAAGATAAAGATCTGTTTCCACTATTACAGTTATGGGTAACAATAGGCTTAATCTTTATTATTTATCTTATTATAGGCGAAATATTACTTAGAGCAATATGTCCATTTTGTACCGTTGTGCATGTTATCACTTTAATCATTTTCATTATGTTCACTAAGAAATGGAACAAAGAACAAAAACTATCTATTGCATTAAAGAAATCTAGAAGATGGATAATTGCAGTAATTCTTTTACATTTATTACTCCTCCTAATTTACAATCTTATTTAGAAAGTATGTATTTAGTAGCTTTGCCAATGGAGCCACATAATGACATAATAAAATTAAAACTAATCATTATCCAAGTGGCGTGCAAGCTTAACTAAATACATGTTTTAAAAAAAGTAATCTTTATTAATCAACAAATAAACAGTACTAAAAAAGAGGATGGTAAGTAAACTAACAAAAGTTAAAGATTTGCAAATGATGTCTAACATCATTCGTGAAGACATTATTACTTCTTTAGTTACAGCAAAGTCTGGGCACTCTGCAGGTCCTTTAGGAATGGCAGAAATTTTTACTGCATTATACTTTAATGTCCTTAAACACAATCCCAAAAAACCTAACTGGGAACAACGTGACAGATTTGTTTTATCTAATGGTCACATCTGTCCTTTACTATACGCTACAATGGCTAATTCTGGTTACTTTCCTAAAAAAGAATTACTTACATTAAGAAAGTTAGGCACAAGACTTCAAGGGCATCCTCACCGAGAAGCTCTGCCTGGTTTAGAAACAACTTCTGGTCCATTAGGTTCTGGTTTATCACAGGCTGCAGGAATGGCCCTAGCTTTTAAGAGAGATAAAAAGAAAAATTTTGTATTTTGTGCTTGTAGTGATGGCGAGCAAGATGAAGGTAATCATTGGGAAGCAGTTATGTTTGCTGGAAAACATAAACTCCAAAACCTAATTGCAATAACAGATAGAAATTATATTCAAATTGATGGTAACACTGAAGATGTTATGCCACTGGATCCTTTAGATGCAAAGTATAAAGCTTTCAACTGGAATGTAATAACAATAGATGGTAATAATATGAAACAAGTCCTGAAAGCATTACAAAATTCTAGAAAAAATAAAAACAAACCTTTAATGATTATTGCAAAAACAACTCCTGGGAAAGGCGTTTCGTTTATGGAAGGAGATTATCATTGGCATGGTAAACCTCCAAAACCAAAAGAAGCAGCTCAAGCGTTATATGATTTACATGAAAAAGAGGTAAAAGAACGAGGCAACTGGTATTTAAGCCATAAAAAGTTCCGCCCGTTACATAAAAAAAGATGAAAGTTAATCCTAAAATGCATCTTAATTTTAAGAGAGAAAAAGTTCCTACTAGAAACGGTTATGGTGATGCTCTTGTTCAGTTAGGAAAAAACAAAAACATCATGGTCCTATGTGCGGACCTAAAAGATTCGACAAGAGTTCTTAAGTTTGCAAAAAAATACCCACAACAGTTTGTTGAAATGGGAGTTGCTGAACAAAACTTAGTTACTGTTGCTTCTGGTTTAGCTGCTGTTGGAAAAATCCCTTTTGCTTCTTCTTATGCTGCATTTTGTCCAGGAAGATGTTGGGAACAAATCAGAACCACTATTTGTTACAATAATCAGAATGTAAAAATAATTGGTGCCCATGCAGGAATTTCTGTTGGTCCGGATGGTGCAACCCATCAAGCATTAGAAGATATTGCTACAATGAGGTCTCTTCCCAATATAATTGTTGTCGTCCCTGCAGATTATGAGCAAACAAAAAAAGCAACAAAAGCCATAGCAAAGTATAAAGGCCCAGTGTATATGCGATTTGCACGAAACGCTACTGCACAAATGAGCACTTCTAAAACTCCTTTTACTATAGGTAAAGCACAAGTATGGAAACAAGGTAAAGATGTTGCAATTATTGGTGCTGGTCCAGTTTTACCTCAGTGTTTAGAAGCAGCAAAGTTATTGCAGCAAGAAAACATTTCTGCTATGGTAATCAATAGTCACACTATCAAACCTTTAGACAAAAAAACAATTATTCAAGCAGCTAAGAAATGTAAAGCTGTTATTACAGTAGAAGAAGCTCAGATTACTGGTGGTTTAGGCGGAGCAGTTGCTGAATGTTTAGCTGAAAACTATCCTACAAAAATGAAAAGGGTCGGTGTCAAAGATCATTATGGTGAATCCGGTGAACCTGATGAATTGTTAAAGAAGTTTGGTTTTTCTGCAAAACACATTGCTGCAGCTGCAAAGAAATTGATAAAATAAAACTTTATTCTTTCAAGGGCTCTGTAGAAACCCTAATTACATTTTGTATTAGTGCCCTGACAAAGTCGAGGCGCATTTTGTGAGCAGGGCACGGCAACTTAGATTTTTTCTACTTAAAAAGAAAAAATTT
>JABHXC010000022.1 GCA_018657475.1 Candidatus Woesearchaeota archaeon | reverse complement strand
CATTTAAAATTAATAAAAATGTTAGATTTGTCTAAAAGAAATAAGAAAATTGCTGATTCCCGTTGGAAGAGTAAAATTGCTAAAGAAAAAGCAGCAATGATACAAAATGAAGAAACAAGAATCTTAAAAGCAATGTTATGTGGTTTTCTCGCTGGAGATGGAAGTGTGCAAGTTAGAAGAGAAAAGAGTTATAATCATTATCAATTAGATTTTTTTCCTGATGATGAGTTAATGAAAGATGTATATATTGACGCATTAAACAAAGTTTACTTAAAAAATCCCTCTACAAAAAAATTAAAGAATTATTTTGCAGTTAGAAAAACTTCCAAATTAATCGTTACTGACCTTTTAAAACTTGCAAAGTTTGATACTCATAACTGGAACCTCCCAAACTCTATTCTTACTTGTCAAGAATCAAAAATAAATTGGCTGAGAGCATTTTTCTCAGCAGAAGCATATGTTGGAAAAAAGACAATTAGGGTTCAAACAGTGAATGAAAATGGAATGAAAAATATTTCAAATCTTCTTTCTGAGTTTCAAATAAATCATTGTAACTATAAATATCAGCCCAAACAAGAAACCTATTCAAAAGTTCACATTATTTCCATTAATCAAAAAAGTGCAAGAGAAAGATATTACAAGATTATTGGTTTTTATCACAAGAAGAAGACAGAAACTCTTAAAGCAACATTAAATTTATAAAGAGCTTTGTTCTGATCAAGTTCAAGCCAGCGTGGCACAATCTGGTACTGCGCAGACTTCTTTTAGAAGGCGTAAGACTGGAACCTAGATTGACTGAACTCCTGTTTCCTTCGGGATATCCCGGTTCAAATCCGGGCGCTGGCGCTCTTTATTCATATAACTCAATATTAAATCATAAGTTTTAAAATAAAATCAAATACCTAATTAATATGGAAAAAAAATATATTTCATTTGATATTGAAGCTTCAGGCCCAACTCCAGGAAAATATTCAATGTTATCCCTTGGCGCATGTGTTGTCGGAGATACTTCAACACAGTTCTATAGAGAAATAAAACCACTTAATCAAAATCATATTGTTTCTGCTATGAGGGTAGGTGCTAAAGGATTAAGATGTTTAGATGATTTAAAACATAATCCAGAATTTGATCCAGAAAGTGAAAAATTTAACGCTAAAAAAGTGTTAGAAGTTCTTCAAGAGAAAGGTGATGAACCAAGTAAAGTAATGCAAGAATACGCAGACTGGACAAGAAAAGTAACAGAAGGGTTCAAACCTGTTGCAGCTGCAGCTCCAATTAAGTTTGATGGAATGTTTACTTCATGGTATTTTGATAATTTCTATGATGGAAATAATCCTTTTGGTCACACTGGAGAAGATATCAATTCTATGTATCGAGGAGTTACTGGTTCTGTTCAATCACATATTGTTGAATTAGGAATTAGAGGAGAAGACTTACCACACAATGCCCTAGAAGATGCAATTATTCAAGCAGAAGAGTTTGAAAAAGTTTTATCCCTACTCCAAAATAAATAATTTCACTTCAAACTACAATCACAATTTCTTTCCCAAACTGTTTAGAAATCCTAGAAGACAATTCTTCAATACTATCATCTTCTTTAATTGCTTCTAATAATGAAACTTTTTCTTGAATATTTTGTAAAATCATTTGTTCTTTTCGCAAATCATCTTCTAAAGAAACAAGTTCTGTAACTATTGAAGCCGAATTAATCACATTCTCAACTTCATTTAACTGATTACTAAAACGCCCATATTTTACAAGAAAATCTTGAAGATACTCTTTAGTGAACACATTAATCCCTTGTTCAACTTTAACATGCTTCTTTTCTTTCAAGTCTAACTTATTTAAAGCACCCTTCATTTTCGCAAGAACCGTTATGATCTGCAATTCTTTATCTTCTAAAAGAGCAGATATAGGATTAGAGTTATATGCTTTAACTACGGATCCATCTAAAGTAACTCGTTCATACTTTTTTAATCCAGCAGAGATTACAGAAAATGATTGAAAAACACTATTAGTAAGATTTCTTCTTTGTAATTCCAATTTTTCTTTTTCTTTAATAGAGTTCAAATGTTTAGAATAAATCTCACCATTTTTTAAGCCAACAATTTTTTTTTGAATCTTTTGTACACCAATTTCATTTTTACTAACTGTTTCTTTAAGCTCTAATACTTTAATTTTATTTTCTTCTTTCCTTTGTCGTTGTACAATTAATTCTCTAACAGAATTTTGTAACAAGATAATTCCATTAATATTAGTTTTAATAACAATTTGTTTCATTTCTTTTAGTAATTCATTAAATTTTTTCAAATTCCGTGCAATAGCAGAAATATCATTACTAAAAAATTCACGTAAAATCTGATAGTTTCTTAATGTTGCTTTACCAAAATCATCAAAATCTTTCTCAATAGTAACAAAGAACTGTTCATATTCAGGATAATTTTCAGGAGGGTTTATTTGAGAAAGTAACCCTCTTACTTTTTGTAAATATGTAGTTCTGTTTCCTTCCATCATTTGCTTTGCACGTTCAGGTATCTTTTCATTTTTTAACACCTCTACAGCAAGTTTTTGCAAATGTTGTTCTGTCTTATTTTTCTCTTCAATTATTTTTTCTTTTAATGAAGAAATGTTTTGGTTAAAAATCTCCATTTCTTTACTAAACTCTTTTTCAAGCCAACTAGCTACTTCATTAAATTTTAACTGTTCAGATTCTACTTTTTTCTTTTTTAAAAAATCAAAAATCCCCATAAATTTCTAAGAATAAACCTACTTTAAAAGAATTACCCTAATCTATCCAATATATCATGAACATTTTGTGTGCTTAAATAAGAAACAATATCTTTGTTCTCTTCTTTTAATAAAAACTGCATTTGTAATGAACTTTTTTCAGCATTACTTACTCTAGCCAGTTTATCTGCAACAATTAACCCGTAAGGATACCCTAAAAATACTGCATCACTACTTAATTTTACTAATGACGATAATACATCTTTCCTTCCAGTAAACCTAAAAATATGTTTTGCTATTGGATGTAATTTAACAAAATAAGTTTTCCCAGTAACAAAATAACTCCAACATTCATTTTCAGGACCTATTTTGTTTAAAAAAATCATTGGTGAATTACCTGAGATAGTAAACAAAGAAGATGACTTTGCTAAAGCGGAAACTTGTTCAGAAAGTAAAGATAAAAATTTATTTTCATTTTTATAAGTAGCATCTAATGTACCATCTAAAACAACAATTTCATTATCAAAAGAAGCAGCTAAAGTAAGTTCACCAAACCTTCTTGCCATTCCAACAACTTTCTGTAAAGCTGCTCGTTCAGTTCCATTTTTAATAGTTGAATCATGTGAAGAAATAAACAAATCTTCTGCAGAAAATAATAATTTTCCAGTTACAGGAAATAATGTACTTTGATAATAAATCTCATTTGCGTGATAAACTGCTTTTACAAAAACATAAAATTCTATGATTTTCTGATCAATTAAAGTGATTCCTTGGTATGTCGCTGCAGCTAACCTAACAAACCCTAAACAAAAATTTGCTGCAGACAAAATTTCTGCTTGTCCACCATCAATAAAAGTAATCTTTTTAACCCCATTACCAACTAAAGAAGTAAAATAACCTTGTTGAATAGGAATTACTTGATTTTGAAAAACAAGCTGATCAGTAGTTGAATAAGAATCAATTGTTTGTTTAATTTTCTTTGTGATTTCTTTCAGCATCTTGTAATTTTTGTACTAACATTTCATGCCCTATTGAGTTTGATGCTAGTATACCTTTAGTATGTTTTAAAGTTAAAAAATTTAATGATTCTCCAGTAAAGTCTGTGATAGTACCACCGGCTTCTTCTAAAATGATTGTTGTCCCACATAAATCCCATACAGACATCACTCCAACAGGTAAAATTAAGAATAATGTTGCCATTCCCGTAGCTACATCAACAATTTTTAATGAACCACCTTTTCTTACTAAAGATACAGGATGTAATACTTCTCTTAACCATGTCGTCTCTGCTGCTACTTTTCTAGAACGAGTAATAACTAAACGTAATGTTTTATCTTGTGAAACTTGTAACTTTAATGTTTTACCAAACCTTACAACATAAGCTCCTTCTCCTTTAACAGCATAATATAATACTTCTTGTTGTGGTTGATAAGCTACTCCTAATACTGGTTTACCTTTATGTAACAAACCAATAATGATTGAAAAACCGTCCCTTCCTTCAACAAAATCTCGCGTGCTATCTAATGGATCAATAACCCAACAAAACTCTTTTTGTAATTCTTCTTCAGATGGAGTTAATTCTTCATCAACATAACCATATTCTGGAAATCTTGATGCAAGGTTTTTATGAATAAATGAAGATACAGCATGATCAGCTTCTGTAACATAAGTTCCATCTTCTTTCTTTTTCACGTTATTAGTATCTTGATAAGAAAGTAAAACTTCTCCGGCTTCCCGAATAATGTCAATTACCGTTTTAAGTTCATCTCTTAACTTTTCAGGAAGTTCTACCATAGTAAAAATGGAGCCCCCACCGGGAATTGAACCCGGGATCTCTACCTTACCAAGGTTTAGCGGAACTATTGTTCTAACGCCATTTAGCGAGGTGAAAACCTTACCGCTAGGCCATGGGGGCACCTAGACAGGTGTCTTTGATTCGAAAGACCTATTCGCTTTAAAAAGCTTTCTAGCTGTTGATGGCCATAAATCTCTAAATTATTCCTATAACCATCTCGATTATTTTTTTTCACATAAAGCGTAAAATAGTTCCCAAGATAATTTTCTAGCTGTTCAATCAATGGAATACTTGCTGATTGAAGCACCAAACGAGGATAAGGTTGTTTATATTTCAAACGACGATCCAAAAAAACACAACCATCTGTATCAAAAATTCCTCTTATTGTTGCACAAATATGACTTTCTTTTTCTAAAATCTTTTGAGGAATTTTAATGATTCTTGACTTCTTGCCTATTGGCATTCCAAGAGACGTAAGAAACATAAACAAACGCTTAGAATAAATAACCAAGCGAATAGTATTCTCATCAGATCTATAATAAATATGTGGATTTACAAAATTAAAATTTCTCTTAATTAAAGGATAAAGATAATCTACAAAGTAATTTTTGTCCAGTTTATTGTGTCCAACCAACCCAATAAGATATTGCTGCTTTCTTGAACCATAATTACCAATATAACCATCACCAATTAAAGCCCCTATAAATTCACAAATTTCTTCATTAAGTTCTATCACAAATTTAATAAGATGAATTAATTTAAATGTTTTCCCTGCAGTTGTCCAGTTGTCCAGTGAATGATGAAAGCCTAATTAGAAGCAGATTTTTTATTTATTTCCTCAATTATCAGATCATACTTTAATTCAATATCAGATAATCTTTTTACATCTTCTGGACAAACAAGTGTTAAAGAATACCCTTTTTTATCAACTCTTCCAGTTCTTCCAATCCGGTGTACATAAAATTCTTCTTTTGTAGGTACATCATAATTTATGATTATGTCAACTGTTTCAATGTGAAGACCACGAGAAGCAACATCTGTTGCCACTAAAATTTTAATTTTTCCTGCTTTAAACAAATTAAGATGGTTCTGCCTTTCTTTATGCTCAAGATCACCGCTTAACGATTTTGCATTAAATTTATTTTTTTGAAAAAATTGAGCAATGTTATACGATTTTTGTTTAGTGTTACAAAATACCATGGCCCGTTTAAATTTCCTTTTTGAGAATAAATTTAACAATATTTCATTTTTTTCTATTTTTTCACAATACAACTTTTCTTGTAAGATATTTTCAGGAATCAAACTTCCAATTTGTAATAATTCATAATCAACTATTTCTTCTTTAATAAAATTATCAACTTTTTTAGTTATGGTTGCTGATGATAATACAATTTGTGCATCATTGCTAATTCTTTCTTTCAAATATAAACAATCATCATAAAATCCGTGATCAAACATCTGGTCAGACTCATCATAAACTAAATATTTCACTTCACCAACTTTAATCTTTTTGTCATTAACGTGTAAAATTAATCTTCCTGGAGTTGCTACAATAATTTGATTTTTTTTGTTTAAAGTTCTGTAATCACCTTTAATTTCTCTACCACCGTAAAGCATTCCAACATTAATTCCTAAAATGTCACAAAATGTTTTAATCTCTTTACCAACTTGAATACAAAGTTCTCTTGTGGGTACCAGAACAATCATTTGAGCATTTCGTTTTTTATTAATTTTTCCTAAATAACCTAAAAGGTAAGCAAGAGTTTTCCCGCTACCTGTTCTTGATGTGAAAACAACATTTTTTCTTTTCATTACTAAAGGTACAATTTGATCTTGCACTTCAAGCGTATTAGTAAATTTCAATCTAGACAAAACTTCAAGAATTTCCTTTTTCAAACCTAATTTATTGAAATTTCCCATTTATTATCTAAAAAAAGAAGTATCTGTTATATATCTTCTTTTTATTTTTATAAAAATAAATTAAAATAGAATCTTAATGAAAAACAAATAATAATGAATAAACAATAAAAATAAAATTAATAATCAATTAATATCTAATGCATCCATTATTTTGTCAAGCTTCTTGTTAATTTCAGCTAAATCTTTACTACCAGAACCGCTTGATCTTGGGCTAGATTCTTTTCTAAAACAATCACTGCAATAAATTGGTTTGTTAGAAGTTGGTTTGAATGGTACTTCACATCTTTTCCCACATGAATCACAAGTTACTTTAGTCATTTCTGGACGATCTGATCCTCTTCTGTCAGAACCTCTTCTGTCAGAATTTCTTCCACCAAAATCTCTAGAACTTCTTTTACCGTATCCACCAGAACTACCTCTTTCAGAACGATGAGAACCTCGTTTATTAGTATCTCTACCTGCAAAGGTTCTTGATCCCCTTGCACTTGATCTGTCTGAACTTTCTCTTCTGAATGCCATAATCATCAAATTGAATGGTCAGTTTATAAAACTATGGTTTCAAATATAGCAATTAAAGAAAATAAAAAGAAAATGTGCGGGGGAAGGGATTTGAACCCTCGAACCCACTAAGAGACAGGATTGCTTACACAATCTTAGCTCAATAGAGAATCTATCAAGCTGGTCTTAAGTTTCGCAGAGCACTAAAGCCCTCCTGCGCATTTAACCAGACTTTGCTACCCCCGCATGTCTGTATCACAGGTGTCTCTTCGCATAGTAAGTTTATAATCTGAACCTAGAAGTTATTTATAAATCATTCTGTTTCCAAGAATAAAATGTTAGTGGATCTAAAACCCCTTGAAGAATCATATATCTATCTTTTATTGTTGTTTTTGGCGGACAAAAACCATATTTTTCCCAAACTTTTACTTTTGTTTTATGTTTAATATTTTTAAAACCAATTTCTGTGATCCATTTTTTAACATCTTTATCGTTATCCAATACCAACGCATAAATTATGTTTTCTTGTTTTTTTTGCTTTCTTGGAGAATACATCCTTGGAGAGAGATCAAGTTCCAAGAATATGTTATAAATAAAAGTGATTATTTTTTCAGAGATTAAAGCTATTTTTATCTTTGGTTTATAATGAAATGAGTTACAAAAAGTTGGTTTTTTAGTTTTAAAATAACTTTTACAAAAATAAATACTACCATCGGTATCAAAAATTCCTCTTAAAAAAGCTATTTTTTCATTTTTAGTCTTAAGAAGAGGTAAATTAACATTTAATTTCTTTCCAGGTTTAAGATTATATGTTTCTTGTAATTCTCTTGCAAAATTTTTACTTGAATAATATAAACCACAAACACCATTAGATTTATACTCTCTTAACTTTAAAGAAAGATTAAACAATTCATTAAATTCTGGAACAACAACTCTTTTGTAAAACTCTTTTTCTTCTTTTAAATCACCAGTTATAGAAAATTGTGCTTTATTATTTTTTACAGTTAAACAACCATCCCCAAAATATCTTCCAAGAAATTCTGCTTCTAATTCTTTCATACATTAAAAATAATTTATTAGAATATAAACTCTACTTACACTTGTCCAGTTGACCAGTGCAAAAAATTATTTCAACCTACTTAAAACAGTTTCAGGAACATCAACCAATTCAGCCTGAATAAGCTTATCTCCTAAACGTGCAAAGTATTTGCGTGCACCAACAGGATCATCCATAGAATTTAGTAATTTTTTATTTTGTGCAACAAAATCTAAAATTTCAACAATTTTTTGCGGTCTAGTGTTAACCATCTTTTCCAAACTCCATCCAGGAATACCACTAATTAATCCTGCAAGTTGATTTCTTGGCCAACGAAGACTACTTGATTGTAAATGCATATGATCTTCAATAGCTAAAGCCAAGTATTGTACAGCAAATTTATTTTTTAATGAAGATTTAACAGAAGCAATAACCTTTTTGTGTGACATCTTATCAAGATTTCTTAAAGATCGATTTCTAATTTTAGCATCATTATTCGAAGCTGCTTTATCATATGCCAAAACTCTTCCCCCCAGACCACATATTTCATCTAAAGGAATTTCTGCAAGACCACCTTCCATACTTGAATAAGTAACATGACTTAAAACATTTGGGTATAATCCAAACCGATCCCAATCAATAAATTTTCTTTGTTTAGGCCTATCAGCACGAGTTTCTTCTGGCCCAATAACATGGTGAGCACGCATATCACCGTGTCCTGGTTCAGATAAAAATTCTAACGCTTTCCATCCCTCGCCAACTAAGATAGAAACATCACTTTCAAGATTTTTTAGTTTTAGTTCATCTAAAACTTTTTTCATCCCATTAGCAGTTAGATTAACTATTTCTTCCCGAGAATAATCACTTGAATACAATCTCCAAGTTTCAAAATAATCTACAATATCAGCACTTTTTTTATCAACACTAAACTTATCAACAAGAAGTGAATCGTGAAAACAATATTTTCTTGTCCGCAATCTCGCATTAAGACAAGCAATACTACGATGTCCAGCATAAGCTACTCTTTTTCTTGCAATGGGATGTGTCATTTCAGTTAACCGATCAGCATCAGACTTCGCACGTGCATATCGTTGAAAGAAAATTAATCTAGTATCATCCTGCGCAACAAAAGGAAATGTCAAATCTGTTCCTACACCAACACTAACAGTTTTAAGTGCTTGTAATTCTCTAAAGTACAAAACATAAGGTTCCCTACCTACTTTGTATGTATCAGAATGATCAACTGTTGGCAACAACTGTTTTGCAAACAAACGACGATCAACTGCTCCATAACCATTTCCTTGACCGGTAAAATAAAGAATACCGGATATTGAATGCCCTGAACCCATTGATGCATTATTTTTTACACCAGTAATATCTGAACCAAGATAAGTTTCACCAAGAACTCTCTGTTCACGAAAATCTTCTAATGTAAATTCATTCAATGGTTTCTGTCCTAAAGGCAGCAAATTTATAGTCATATGTATTATTGTCCCCCAAAAACATTAAGAAAAATATATTTTATAAATATTTTGTATATATTTACCATTAAGTGATAGTTATTGCTGATATGTTAATCTACCTGTTTCATGTGTTTGACCAACTAAACGGCGACATCGATCAACAAAATAAGTTAATTCTTTAGTAGAAGTTTTTACACTATCCTGAAATGTGTTAATTAAATTAATAAGATCATGCTTTTTATTAGATAATTCTAATGATAAATTTCTATCCTCAATATAATATGCTTTCATGATAGCTAAATACAATTCCTCAACATTTTTAAGAACTTGAATACAATCTTCTTTCTCTTTTTTTGATAATTTCATCTTTTTCATAACACGTGACATCCTCTTTGCTTCATCTGCAATATTTTCTAATAAAGAAGTTAAAATATAATGATTTAACAACTCAGGAATTGACAATGAAGAATTTTTAAAAGCCCGAGCAGGATTTCGCATACTGTATCGAATTACTCTAAATAGTAAAAAACTTAGCCGATTTACGTCGTGATCCCGTAAAGCAATATTCTCTGCACTGTCTTCAACAAACATTAATGTACAATCTTTTAACATAGAACGAACAATCATATCCATTTTTTTAATTAATTCTTTAATAGACACTTTGTCCATATCCAAAAAATCTTTTGTAACTATTTTTTCAGTAGTAATCTCTAAAACTTCTAAAGCTATTAAGCTTCTTGCCATATCTAAAAGTTCTGCTGATTGTTGTTTTAATTGCTTACCAACTAGAGCAATTTCACGATAATTTTCAATATAAGCTGCATTAACTTCTCTTCTAATTTGCGGTATTTTTTTATTATCTACAGATATCGTTATTTTCTTTGGTTCAGGAGATCCCTGAATTTTAGAACTCAATAAAAGACTATTTTCACGTTCTTCAAGATAAATTAAGTCTCCTTTCTTCATCTTCTGTTGACGAATCCATGCTTTAGGTAAAGAAATAACATAACTACTTTTTCCAAACGCTATTAACTTTCTATATTCCATTTTTAACATTCATTACTCAAAATAGAGTTCAAAAATTCTTTCCAAATTTCCCTATATTCCTTTGTTACTTTCTATAAGTATGCATATACCACAAATAGAGTGATATATACCATTTAGGAAATGTATTTATATTTAAAACTTATGTTAATAATATCAATAACCTGGGGTGGTTAAAATGCCAAAAAAATGGAAAGAGTTCTTGCAGGAAGAAGAATACCAATTTGATAAGAGTATTTACACCGATGAAGGTAGAGCATTGCTTGTAGATGATGATGAGATTGCTCCTTGGGAAGCAGGTTTCGTCAGGGGAGCCACAGATCCATCATTTAGCCCTTTTGAAGACAGTGACTTAGAGGAAATCTTTTAAACCTCCTCTTTTTCTTTTTATTATATGCAATATCTTAAAAAAAGCCTAAGTCAAACGTTTCATGGCATTAAAAAAAAGCCAGGATTATTTCTAAGCTTAGCTGCTTTACAATTAGTCTTAATAGTTATCCTTGCAACATTAGTGTTAGGTTTTCAAATTAAAATTCTTGAAGATGTAGAATCAATAATGACTGCTGTGGAAGGGGCCAATACAAACCCTGAGTTAATCGATGCAGGACAACCATTTCTGCAAGATACTGCACTTATTTTACAAAGTTACAAATCAATGATAAAAAACACATTTCAAATGATACTGTGGAGTTTACTGATTTTTCTTATTTTAAACAGTATTTTATGGACAGGGTCACATTCAATTCTTTCAGAAAAGTTTTCTTGGAGATTATGGAAAACATACTGTTTACAGTATATAACCGCAACATTAATTGTAACAATACCATATATAATCCTAATTTGGATTTTTTCTAAACAAATTACAAGTCTTGCAATATCCCCTGGAAGTATTAACACTTGGGGAACAACTTTCACTGTTTTGTTTATAATTTTTTATTTCTTATTGTTAAATTCTGCAGCAGCATTAACCAGTTCATGGAAAAAATGGCCAAAGAAAATTTTTGTTACAACAATTAAGAAATTACCTAAAACCCTAATGGTGTTATTAATTAATTTAGCAATTCTTGGAAGCATTTTATATGGGTTATATTCAGTCTTAACATTTACTGAACTTGCTTGGTTAGTTGTTATTCTCACAATTATCGTTGTAAGTGTTCTCATTTTAACTAGAATATTCTGGATTGCGGCGTTAAACAATGAAAAGAATAATACTTGATACAAATGCCGTGATGGCAATCGCAGGCTTGCAGTTAGATATATTTTCTGCTTTAGAAGAATGTTGTGACTTCCATTATGAAATTTACATACTTGAAGGGACAATTGACGAACTAGAAAAAATTCAACATGAACAACCAGGAAAACATAAAGCTGCAGCTAAATTAGGATTAGCTTTACTTAAAGCAAGAGATGTAGAAGTTATTCCAAGTAAAGGTTTAGTAGATGATATTTTAGTAAAATATTCTAAACTAGGCGATTTAATTTTAACTCA
This sequence comes from Candidatus Woesearchaeota archaeon, assembly GCA_018657475.1. Lineage (GTDB taxonomy): Archaea > Nanobdellota > Nanobdellia > Woesearchaeales > GW2011-AR9 > JABHXC01. The sequence continues at coordinate 37,962 of JABHXC010000022.1, read as the reverse complement.
AGATAAAGAATTACGCAATAGGTTAAAAAGACCTTATCTTACTATTAGGCAGAAGAAGAAAGTCATTTTAGTTAAATAAGAATAGTAAAATATATAAACCAACTTTCAACATTGCAAAGAATCACGTAAGTGGGGGAAGAAATACTATGGTTAATGTTGGAATTATCGCAATTATTGTTAGTTTATTAGCATTAGGTTATGCAGGATTTTTATCATTCAGAATTCTTAAAGTTAAACCGGGTTCAGAAAAAATGCAAGCTATTGCTGGTGCTATTAGAGAAGGAGCAATGGCTTATATGGCCAGGCAATACAAAACAATTGCAATTTTTGCAGTTATTATTACTATCATCTTAGGTTTCCTGTTCAATTGGATAGTCGCAGGTGGTTTTATTTTTGGAGCAATCCTATCAGGATTATCTGGATATATTGGTATGAGCATTTCTGTTCGAGCTAATGTAAGAACCGCTGAAACAGCAAAAGTTGGAGTTAAAGAAGCATTAAAAGTTGCATTTCAAGGTGGCTCAGTTACAGGAATGGCAGTTGTCGGCTTAGCATTACTTGCTGTAAGCGTTTTTTATACAATCTTTAAAGATCCAGTTATGTTAATCGGTTTAGGTTTTGGAGCATCATTAATCTCATTATTTGCAAGAGTAGGTGGTGGGATTTTCACAAAAGCTGCTGATGTTGGTGCAGATTTAGTAGGAAAAATTGAAAAAAATATTCCTGAAGACGATCCAAGAAACCCTGCAACTATTGCTGATAATGTTGGAGACAATGTTGGAGATTGTGCAGGAATGGGTGCAGATTTGTATGAAACTTATGTAGTAACAATGCTTGCTGCAATGTTACTTGCACTAATGCCTTCAGTATCAAAATCTTTCAATATGGCAATTGAATATCCATTAATGCTTGGTGTAGTAGCTATTATTGCTTCTATTATTGGAACACTTTTCGTTCGTTTAGGTAAATCCGGGAACATTATGGGGGCATTGTATAAAGGCCTCTTTGCTTCTGGAGTTGTTGCTGCGATCGGTTTTTACATTGTAACAGTTCTTACTAATAACCCATTAAACTTGTTCTTAGCAACTCTTGTAGGTTTAGTTATTACAATTTTAATCAATGTTATTACTGAATATTATACTAGTACAAAATATAAACCAGTAAGAAGTATTGCTGAAGCATCAGTTACTGGTGCTGGGACAAATTTAATTACAGGTTTAGCAGTTGGGTTACAATCCACTCTTTTCCCTGTGTTAATCATTTGTGCAGGAATTATCGCAGCTTACTTATTAGCTGGAGTTTATGGGATTGCTATAGCTGCACTTGCAATGTTATCTTTAACTGGAGTAATTATCGCTCTTGATAGTTACGGTCCAATTACTGACAATGCAGGCGGAATCGCTGAAATGGCTGGTTTGGACAAAAAAGTAAGAAAAACAACTGATGCATTAGATGCTGTTGGTAATACTACTAAAGCAGTAACTAAAGGTTATGCGATAGGTTCAGCCGCATTAGGTGCTTTAGCATTGTTTGTTGCGTTTACACAAGAAATTGGTCATTTAGTTTCAGAACCATTACAATTTCTCTTAACAGATCCTGCAGTTGTTGTTGGTTTGTTTATTGGAGCTTTATTACCATTTATTTTCTCTGCAGTGTTAATGAAAGCAGTTGGTTCTTCAGCCCATAAAATTGTTGTTGAAGTACGTAGACAATTTAAAGAAATTAAAGGTTTAATGGCAGGTAAAGCAAAACCTGAATATGGTAAATGTGTTGACATCGTAACAAAAGCAGCTCTTCGTAACATGATCGTTCCAGCAGTAATTGCTGTATCTGCACCGTTACTTGTTGGTTTATTGTTAGGTCTTCATGCATTAGGTGGTTTACTTATTGGAGTTATCTTAAGCGGTTTACTTTTAGCATTATTCATGGCAAATGCTGGAGCAGCATGGGACAATGCAAAGAAGTACATTGAAGATGGTAACCTTGGTGGAAAAGGTAAAGATGCTCATAAAGCTGCTGTTATCGGTGACACTGTTGGTGACCCATTTAAAGACACAGCAGGACCAGCATTAAACGCATTAATTAAAGTTATTAACACTTTAGCAATCGTCTTCGCACCACTATTTGTGATGTACGGTTTAACTTTAATTTAATTCTTTTTTTTATTTTATTTTTTTATTTTAATATATACTAAATTAAAATTTTTCTTTCTTAAAGAATTACAAAAAATAAACAAAATTCATATAACACTTTAATGGGGAGTTTCTTTAAAAAAAATTATTTTGAAGAAAATCTAGGAAGTTCAACAATTTCGCCTTCTTTAGGTTTTACCAATTCCTGTCCGCAACGAAAATCATGTATGTTTTTAGGAAATCCTGTCCAATAAATATTTGGGTTTGGACTTCCTCTCACTAGAACTTTTCCTTCTTGATAGGACAAAGCATCTGAATATCCTCCAACTCCTCCTAAAAGTGATATTTGTATAGTCCTTCTATGAGATGAAGTGGTGTATGTTACGGGGGTAGGCGAGTACCTATCACGTCTTAGAACAACACCCGCAGGATTTCCAGATAAGTCTTCGAAAACTTCCAATCCGTTGTCGTGGCAGTATCGTAGAACCCCGTCTTTTATTGCATTTTCGATACTATAATCTAAATCACGATCTCTTCGTTCTACGAATAAATTGCTAACTTCACCATTCCATCTTCCGTCATAATTGAAATTAAAAACAGAACCCCATCTTCTTACAAAATCAGGGTCACCATTTAATATTCTACTTCCTTCAATTTCTGGGATGGAATTAAATCTATCTTGAAGTTCTCCTAACATCCTTTGATTCTTTTCACTTCTTTCATCAATTATCATTTTTATTTTACCTCTTGGTCAGGTTTATTATTGATAAGTAACAACATACAAGTTTATTATTCTTATCATACCACCACAGGTATGCTTATTAAAAAGATTTAAATAAAACAACCAATTGAAACTAATAATGGACACTTCAGCATTAAAAGAAGCAGGATTAACTGATGGAGAAACAAGAACATATCTAGCATTGTTAGAGTTAGGATCATCAACAATTGGCCCAATTCTTGAAAAATCAGGTGTTACCAGATCAATTATCTACAGAATACTTGAGAAATTGATCAAGAAAGGACTTGTTTCCTACATTACAAAAGAAAAAACAAAACATTATCAAGCAGCTCCCCCAAATAAACTCTTGGATTATGTTGAATCAAGAGAAAAAGAAATTCAAAATAACAAAAGCAAGATTCAAGAGATGATTCCTAAGTTAATACTAAAACAAAAATTAGCTAAAAAAAGCGAAGCTAATATTTATGAGGGATTTAGAGGATTAATGACTGCTTATGAAAATAGATATCAAAAATTAAAAGAGGGAGATGAAGTTGTTCTTTATGGTCTTCCATCTAAACAACCAGGATTTCATCATGCTTATTGGAAAAAAGCTAATGCTAAACTAGATAAATTAGGAATAAAGTCACGATTATTATATCATCCAGATGTAACTGATGAAAACCTAAAAAATAGAAACAGTTACAAACTTTGCGAAGCAAGAAGAATGCCATTAAAGATAGAATCTCCTTCTTGGGTAATGATTTACAAAGATGTAACATTAATTGCTATTCCACAAGGAGATATGCCCTTCGCATTTGAAATATCAAGTCAACAAGTTGCTGATTCTTTTAAAAATTATTTTGAATGGTTTTGGAAACAAAGCAAACAGTTCAAGAAAAAATAACACTCACTTCTTTCTTATTTCTCTTAAAGTTCTTTTAATCACTTCAATGTCTTTCAATATCTGTTGAATTTCTCTTTCTGCTTTTCTGTTAACTGCATGATCATAATGAGCATCAATTCTATCTCTTTCAGCCTGACGATTTTGTGTCATTAAGATTATTGGAGCTTGCATTGCTGCAACCACTGATAAACATAAATTCAACAAGATAAATGGGTAAGGATCAAACGGTTTTGCAGATAATAATACTGCATTTGCTACAATCCATATTATAAGAATAATAGCAAAAACTCCAAGAAATCCCCAACTCCCTCCTAACCGTGCAACAGTATCAGCCGCTTTTTGCCCAGCAGTTAACCTCTGCCGAAAAACAGGATGATTTTTATGTTTTGTAGGATGTTTATGATTAACTAAGCTACTACCTTTTTTTCTAACCATACAAAAAAGGACATTTTAGCCGCTTATATATTTTTCCCTGAAGCTATTTTCAACTTTTTAACTTTCCTATACAACGTTTCAACTCTAATTTGTAATTGTTGAGCAGCTTCTTGTATATCACCTTTATGTTCTAATAACACTTGCCCAAGAAATTGTTTTTCAAATTCTTGTTCAGCTTCTTTCATTGTTAATTCTTGGTGAGGTAAAAATTGTGCAATGTTTCTAGATAATTGAGGAATTTCTTTATACATTGGTTCAAGTTTTTCAGGTTGAATAATGTCACGATACTGATTTAAACTTGCACGTAATGTGTGATCTACTGCTTTTTCTTGTTCAAACTGTTCAGTCACTTCTGTATCTCTTACAGCTTCAATATCAATATCTAAATTTTTTATTGCCCGATGTACACTTCGTCGATCAATCCCTAAATGCTTTGCTAATTGAGATACGTTCCCACGATGTAACTTTAATTCTTTCTCTAAGAATTGAGCTTTAAATTTTTTCTTTGCTTCTTTAAATGTAGAACTTGAAGAAACATAAACTTGAACAAACGGTTGTCTTAGTTGATCAGTTATATCATCTTCAAGTTTTGGGATAGTGATACCCCAATGCTTTTCCATTGTTTCTTCTAATAATGGAACAACTTTTTCTTTTAACGTTGCTTCAAGATCTTTTTTTGTCCCCATAGTAATGTGCCCGTTGGTAAACCATATAAGAAAAGAATAACTGTAAATAATGTAACTAAAGATGTATGAACAAAAGGTAAGATGCAAACAAAATAAATTTCATGAGGGATACGTGTTCTAAGTGTAGATATCACTATCACTGTTAAAAACAAAACTATAAAAATCGCTAAGATTAACCATTCTCTTGCTTGTGTTAAAACAAAAATCCCGGTAGCGAATAATAAACCAAGTAACACACTTTGTAACCTTCTTAAATATTTTTCTCCAGGTAAGAGTTCTTCTGGTGCAATTAATGCTAGTAATACACCAGCACCTACACCAGACAATCCTAAAAAATATAATAATGCAGGTTGCCAGATCATTTCAGTTCCCTCTTAAAATTTTCTAAAAATCTGTCCCAATCTTTAATTTTAATCCCAGCACCACAAGCTTCAGGATGACCACCACCACGCCCTTCAATTCCTTCTAATGCTCTTGCTAATGCTTTATTGATGGTAAACTTTGCTCGTAAACTACATCGCATTTCATCTTCTTTTCTTCTTGCAATGATAATAACTTTTTTAGGATATCTGCATGCCAATTCATTTGCTAAGTCTACAGTAAAAGACCAACGTTGAGTATCATATTTGTACAATAAAAGTTTACTACTAGTAACTTTTTTGGTTGCATCTTTGTAAATTTCTTTATATTTTTCATTAATTTGTTGAAACCTTTTCCACAAAAATTTTCCTTGCGGTGTTGTTTGTTTCATAATTTCATCAGGATCTTTAATTCTTGTAAGAATGTTAATACTTTTTCTTACTTCATTAGTCGGTCCTTTTAACAAAAAGTAAAATACTCTTACTAATACACCTATTGGCCGTTTATACAATGCTGTTGGTAAATCTGTTTTTTCTTTTAACAAATGAGGATATTGTTCAATAAATGCATCAATAAAATTTGGCATATGATAATCAGCTAAACATCCAACTGTCGCCATCCATAAATCTTCAGGATCATTAGAAATTTGATATGCCATTCTACTTGTTGGCATGTAAATGTCAGGGTCACGTTTTTTAGGATTAAAGTAATGAACATTTTCAAGATCAACAAGATCATGATGATCAATCCAAAATACTGGCCTTTTAGCTTTATTTACAAAACTTTGCTCAATCATGTGTTTATCTAAAACTACAATTTTATCAGGTTGATACTCTTCAACTTTTCTTAAAAATCTGTCATCTAATGTTGGAGCACCTTTAATCAATATCCCTTTACCTTCCTTAAAAACTCTGTATAACAACAAAAAAGAACACAATCCATCAGGATCAGTATCGTAAAAATAAAGCGGATTTTTAGCTGTTTCAAGCTCTTCACGTAAAAAATTGACTTCTTTATCAGTTAACATACTTTAAAATGAATTACTTATAGATTTTTAAGTGTTGGGGTTTGGAGTTGATTATCTCATCATTTAATATTCTAATCCCACAAAAATACTATTATCATATTCATCACGTTCTTTTAATTCAGTTTTTACTTCATCTAACAATGTTCTCCAATAAGGAAGTTCATTCCGAGCTGGAAAAGTAATCCTAAGATATCCTACTAATTGCACTTCATTTAACCCAGAAACATCAACATTTTGTAAAACTTCATCACATTTACTAAATTCACGATTACGTAACAAACCATCAATTGTTTTATACATCCCCATAATTCTTTCCCGTAAATCATCCATTAATTATAGAATAAGAAAATAGTATAATAAATTTCTCATTTCAAATAATCTAAAGTTTTTTTAGAAAATAGTTAAAAACAAATTCAACGATATATTCTATCTACTAACCAATTCTTAACTTTACCTGCTGTTTCTTGACAAGAATGATAAAAATCAACTATATACTCGTCCACAGTAGGAGAAGGTCCAGGAAAAGCTAATTCTCTTGCTCTTTCTAAACTTTTATCCAAACGTCTAATATCCCTATTAAGTAATCTTAAATTTTCATCAATGTCTGGTTCAAAAATAACTTCTTGCAAAGATGGCTTAAATCTCATATCAATAAAACAAATTACAAATAAATATTTAAGTGTTGGGGTTTGTGGGGGAAATATGTCACATATGACAGTTTCCAATTGTTTTTTAATAGAAACTTTGAAAGTTATGTTTTTTCTATAAAATAGTAAAAAACTGAGAAATTTTTATATAGAAACAAACAAAATATACTATATATGAGATCTATCTCTGAAATCAACCCATTACTTGTTGAAAAAAAAGAATATCTTGACGAATTATTTAATATAACCCTTAACGACGTTTACGTTATTGAACTTTCAAAAAAAGATCTTGAAAAAATGAAGCAGCAGGATTGGGTTGTTGGCTTTGCATATCCCAGAAAACAGATAGTTTTTGTGCTTAATCAAGATGAAATAAACAGAAATTATGAAGAGTGGCTTAAAGTAATTGTTCATGAGATGGTACACATTTACTATCTACGTTGTTTTGAAACAAGTGACCCTGCATGGTTGTTTGAAGGATTAGCATGTTATATTGCTGACCAAAAAAAATCTGCTGAAGAATTTACTATAAAAGACCTTATCACATTTTTCAAAAAACCAAATTACAGTAAAGGATATCTTGCTGTTAAAAAGTTATTAGGATGATTAAACCAAAATCCCCCATTGCAGTACAATTTGAATTAATCAATGATTGTAATCATAGTTGTACAACTGTTATAATTTCTGGAGATCAGAGGATGAGAAACTGCAAAAACCAACTGAAAAACAACTAAATAGAGCATTAGAAATAAGTGAAAGAATAATAGAAGCGGATGTTTTTCATGTTACTTTAACGGGCGGTGAACCATTTTTATTTGGAAAAAATCTTGAACAGATAATAAAGCTCTATAGAGAAAGTAATGTAGGTATTCGTATTAATTCAAATATTACTCTTGCTAATGATGAAATCTGTGATATATTAATGGAATATAATGTAGGTGTTCTCTCAAGCATCATTTCACATGATGAAGATCAATTTAATAAAACAACTCAAAATAAAGTGAGTTTCAAACGATTTGTAAAAGGGGCTCAATTATTATCTAATAAAGGGATCTATTTAAGCGCAAATATGGTTGTAAATAAAAGTACACTTGATTCTGTTTATGATACTGGAAAGTTTGCTTATGAGCTAGGTTTTAAAGGTTTTAACGCTACAAGAATAAGTCCTTCAAATAATGGCATGATTCAAAATTATGATTCACTTATATTAAATAATAAAGATATTGTTATTCTTCTAGACCAATTAATGGAACTAAAGAGTGACTTTGGGATGCAAGTAGGAACATTAAATGCACTTCCTTATTGTGCGGTTGATGATATTAATAAATATGGATCAATCTTTAATCGTAGTTGTGTTGCTGGACTAACTTCTGCTGGTGTTGCAAGTAATGGTGATTTGAGAGCATGTCAACATTTTGATATAACATATGGTAATATTTTTGAAAGACCATTGCTAGAGATCTGGGCAGAAATTCCTATTTGGAAAAAACAATACCATAATGATACTTGTACTGGTTGCGCATATGATTTCAAGTGCGGTGGTGGTTGCAAAGAAAATGCATACAAAATAAACAAAGATATGGCTGGCGAAGATAATCTTAAAAAAGATACAATTAAAAATAATAAAAAAACAAAAATTTCTAGTTTTGACCCAGTTAATAGTGTTCAACTAAAGAGAGATCTTAAGATTAGAGATGAAAGTTTTGGCTCAACATTATTTAAAGACCCATCTGCATATGCATATTTAGATAATTTCACAACATTTTATATAAAAGAAAAATACCCCATAAGAGTTCTTAACCGTAATGATCTTGTCTTCATTGGTAGTGATATAGGTGTAGATAACCAGTACGTTAGTGCACTATTTGCCACATTAATAAACAACAATTTAGGACGAGATGGAGGTTAAAAAAATGGTTGACAAATTAGAAGACGTTGCAAGTGAATATTCATTTGAAACAAATAAAGAAATGAAAGATTACATCGCAAATAATTGTGAAGCAAATAAAGGCAACTTGTCTTACAATATTATGCCACGTAGTGTAGAATATGACTGTGACTGTGGAGATGGTAGCAACTGCGATTCCTAATAAGAATCGCATTTTTTCACTTTTTTTAAATTTAATAAAATAAAGACCCTACCTCAACAAACAAAGAGGTGTTAAACTCACTGGAGAATAATAGCCAATATACCAATTAAAAATATTCTGCTACGCTAAAACATACAAAATTCTTATAAAACAACTAAAAAATAATCAATCCATGTTAACTCAAGAAGCTAAACTAGAACTAGAAAAACAAGGTTATAGAGTAGTAGGTAATCATTCAGCTGTAAAAACTTGTGGCTGGACAAAAACTATGATCCGTGGCCAAGGTGGCTGTTATAAATTAAAATTCTATGGTATTATGAGTAATCAATGTCTACAAATGACAACCTCTATCAGTTGTGCTAATCGATGTACGTTTTGCTGGAGAGGTTACAAAGCACCCGTTGCAACAGAGTGGAAATGGGATAATGATGATCCTGAAAAAATCCATAAAGAATCATTAGAAGCACACCACAAACTTCTCATTGGATTTAATGGTAGTGATAAAGCAAATAAAACGGCATATAATAAGTCAAGAACAGTAAAACATGTAGCTCTTTCACTTACTGGAGAACCAATTTTTTATCCACAAATTAACCAGTCAATAGATTTATTCAATAAAGATGGCATTTCAACATTTCTTGTTACCAATGGCCAGTATCCAGAACAAATTAAAGATTTACACCCAATAACACAACTTTACATCTCAATTGATGCACCAACTAAAGAAATGTTAAAAGAAGTTGATGTTCCGTTATTCAAAGATTTCTGGGAAGGATTACACCAATCATTAGACTATCTAAAAGAGAAACAACAACGTACCGCTGTAAGATTGACTATTATTAAAAACATTAATGATTCACATCTAGATAAGTATGCAGAATTAATTAATAGAGGCCAACCAGACTTTATTGAAGTTAAAGCGTACATGCACGTTGGCCCATCACAACAACGATTAAGTCGGAAAAACATGCCATTACATGAAGAAGTTGTTTCTCTTACAAAACAATTATCTAAACATCTAGAAGACTACGAAATTGTTTCTGAACATATTCCTTCAAGAGTCGTCATGTTAGCAAGAAAAAAATTCAAAGTAAACAATGTTTGGAATACTTGGATAGATTTCCCAAAATATGACGAATTAGTAAATTCTAATCAACCATTTAATGCAATGGACTATTGTAAAAAAACACCTCAAGTAGGATTATCGGGCAAAGGTACAATTGATAATATGCCTGACCATGTTAAAGAAAAATTCTTCAAAGAAAATCCAAATTATGTGAATGAAAATTTAGCAGAATTAGAATTTTATAAAGCAAAAAAGACAGATTGATACAATAGTGACAATTTCCGAAAAAAATAGAGGGATTTTTCGATACATTTATAAACCTCCAAATTCTATCAAAAACACGTCTTTCTCGACGATAAAACTATAAAAATAAAATCTATAAAATGACAGAAGATTCAGCTCAAGCACCATCGTATGGCGCAGCACAAATTACTGTTTTAGAAGGCTTAGAAGCAGTTAGAAAACGACCAGGAATGTACATTGGAGACACTTCAATGAGAGGCCTACACCATTTAGTTTGGGAGATAGTAGATAACTCTATTGATGAAGCTTTAGCTGGTCATTGTGACAAGATTATTGTTACCGTACACCCTGACAATTCTATCACTGTAATTGATGACGGAAGAGGTATCCCTACTGCAATTCATCCAAAGTTTGGCATTTCAGCGGTAGAAGTTGCTTTAACTAAACTTCATGCAGGTGGAAAATTCGATAAAGATTCTTATAAAGTCTCAGGAGGGTTACATGGAGTAGGAGTATCAGTTGTTAACGCGCTATCATCTGCGTTAAAAATCACTGTTAAAAGAGAAGGTAAAACTCATACACAAGATTATTCTAGAGGTAAACCACTTAATAAATTAACTATCACAGGAGATGCTGAAGTGACAGGAACAACTGTCCATTTTTCTCCTGATCCACAAATATTTGCAGATGTTACATTCCATTATGACGTTTTAGCTAAAAGACTTAGAGAACTAGCTTTTCTTAACAAAGGTATTGAAATTGAACTTAATGATTTAAGAGATGAGAAACAAGATATTTTCCAGTATGATGGTGGAATCAAAGAATTTGTAGCTTACGTTGATCAAAACAAACAACCGTTACATGAAGTTGTTTATTTTGAAAAAACTAAAAATGATGTTGTCGTAGAAATTGCACTTAGATACAATGCAACTTATCAAGAAAACGTGTTTTCTTTTGTAAATAATATTAATACTATTGAAGGGGGCACACATTTATCAGGATTTAAAACTGCACTTACAAGAGTGCTTAACGCTAAAGCTAAAGAAAATTCTAATGGGAAAGAAATCAGGTTAAGCGGAGATGACGTTAAAGAAGGTTTAACAGCAGTAGTTTCAGTAAAAGTTCAAGAACCATTATTTGAAGGCCAGACTAAAACCAAGTTAGGTAATAGTGAAGTTTCTGGGATAGTTTCTTCTTTAGTTAATGAACAGTTACATTTATTTTTTGGTGAACATCCGCAAGTTTCAAAACATATTATTGGAAAATGTTTAGATGCAGCAAGAGCAAGAGAAGCTGCAAGAAAAGCTAGAGATTTAACCAGAAGAAAGAATGCATTAGAAGGTGCAGGTTTACCTGGAAAGTTAGCTGACTGTTCAAATCGAGATCCAAAATTGTGTGAAGTTTATTTAGTTGAAGGAGATTCAGCTGGCGGTTGTTTCTCAGGAGATACACAAGTTGCATTAGCAGATGGAAGAAATATTTCTTTTATTGAATTAATTAAAGAGCATAAAATCGGAAAGAGAAATTTTTGTTATACTGTTAAAGATGATGGTAATGTTGGAATTGAAGAAATTAAAAGTCCAAGAATAACAAAGAAAAAAGTTGAAGTGATTAAAGTTGTCTTAGATAACAATAAAGAAATCATCTGTACCCCTGATCATAAGTTTATGTTACGTAATGGGAATTATAGGCAAGCTAAAGATTTTTGCAAAGGCAATTCATTAATGCCATTAAGAAAAAGAATCTCTAAGATTGGTGGGAAAATAACTATTAAGGGATATGAAATGGTTTTTGATCCATCTAAACACCAATGGAAATTTACTCATTTATTGGCAGATGAATGGAACTTAAGCAACAACATTTATCATAAAGTAAATAATGACCATAGACACCATGTTGATTTTAATAAATTAAACAATAATCCTACCAATCTAATTCGTCTTTCTAAGGAAGAACATTTACAACTTCATCGCGACCATGCTCATTTAACACTACATACTCCCGAAGTTAAAGAAAAATGTAGAAAATTAAAGCAAACAAAAGAATTCAGAGAAAAAATTAGTAAGCGAATGAAAGAACCAAAAACAAAATCAATTCTTTCTGCTCAAGCAAAGAAACAATGGGAAGACGAAAATTATAAGAAATTCATGTCTAAAAAATATTTAGAATTTTACTATGGTAATGAAGTATATAGAAAACAGACGTTAAAACGCTTGAATAATGAACAAAAGAAGTATTGGTCAGATCCTACACACAAAGAACTTCAAGCAGAAAGAGTTAAAAAATATTTTGAAGATCATCCTGAGAAAATAAAATTACTTCAAAGAAAAGCTAAAGAACAGTGGAGTGATAAAAATCTTCTTGCCTGGAGAAGTGAAGAAACTAAAAAACAGTGGACAGAAGAGTTCAGGAAACAAAGAAAAATAGCATATGATAAAACTTACTTTGACCACACCATCAAAGCGCTACGCTTAATTTTTGATGAGTTTGATGAAATTATTATTGAAAAGTATAATGAATATCGTAAAGAAAGTAAGAATAAGAATTTATTACTTTTTGATACATTTGTAGAAAGATTTTTTGGTGGAAATAAACAGCAAGCAATAGAAGCCGTAGAAAACTTTAACCATAAAGTACTTAGGATAGAAACAGTCAACAAAAAGATCGATGTTTATGATATTGAAGTTCCATATACACACAATTTCGCTTTAGCTTCTGGTGTATTTGTACACAATAGTGCAAAAATGGGCCGTAACAGAGAATTTCAAGCTATTCTTCCTTTAAGAGGTAAAATTCTAAATGTAGAAAAAGCAAGAATCCATAAAATCATGGCAAATAAAGAAATCATTGCTATGATCACTGCTCTAGGAACTGGTGTTGGTGAAGAGTTTAACATTGAAAAATTACGTTATAACAAAGTAATTATTATGACGGACGCTGATGTTGACGGTTCACATATTATGACCTTACTGTTAACTTTCTTTTATAGATATATGAAAGAATTAGTTGAACAAAATCATATTTACATTGCTATGCCACCATTGTATAGATTACAAAAAGGTAAAAGGGTAGAGTATGTTTATTCAGATACTGAAAAAGAAGAAAAACTTGCAGAAATGGGCGATAAAGTTGGCATTCAACGGTATAAAGGTTTAGGAGAAATGAACCCAAAACAATTATGGGACACCACTATGGATCCTACTATAAGAATGTTAAAACAAGTTACTGTAGAAGACGCTGTAGCTGCAGACCAAACATTTACCGTTTTAATGGGCGATGAAGTCCCTCCAAGAAGAGAATTTATCCAACAGCACGCTAAGTCAGTAGAAAACTTAGATATTTAATTTCTAATTTTTTATAAAACTTAATTAAATTTTCAAACTAGTAATTTTACTAATTCCATCATTCATGCTAACTCCGAATAAAGTATCGGCTTCAGAAATCAATGCATCATTGTGAGAAATTAAAATGTACTGTGCATTTCCTGAATAAGATCTAATTAATTGAGATAATCTACCAGAATTATGTTTGTCTAATGCGGCATCAATTTCATCTAAAATGTAAAATGAAGCAGGTTGATATTCTTGGATAGCAAAAATGAATGATAATGCAGTTAATGTTTTTTCTCCACCTGATAAAGATTTAATATCTAAATACCTTTTTCCAGTCAATCTAACTTTAATACTAACACCATCTTCAAATGGTTTGTTAGGATTATCTAATTGTAAATGAGCTCTACCTTTCTTAAACAATGAACCAAATACTCGTTGAAAATTATCGTTAGCTTTTTTGAATGTAGTCATGAACTGTTCTTTCTTTTTAGTTTCAATTTCATTCATCATTGTTAAAACATCAACTTTTTCTGTTTCTAATTCAGACTTTTTCTCAATCAGGTTATTATATTCATGTTCAACCTGATCATAAACTTCTAAAGCTTTCATGTTAACTGCAGACATCTGTCCAAGCATAACTTCAAATTTACTTACTTCACGTTGTAATTCTTGTAATGGTTTATTTTTTAACAATTTAACATCTTCATATTTCTTAAACTCTTCTTCTAAACCAGCCAATTTAGCTTTAGCTTCAGCATTCTTTAAAGAAACTAAATTAATTTCTCTTTCAGCTCCCCTTTGCTTTTCTCTGAAAGATTCCATTCTAGTTTCCGCAGTATTAATTTCCTGACCTAACTTTTCTCTTTGTTGGAATAAACCTTTATACTTTGCATAAAATTCTTTACTTGCCGCTTCTTTAGATTTCAAATCTTTTTCCTGATGTTTAATGGAAGAAGTTAATTGCGTAATTTCGTTACCAAAAGTTTTCTCCTCTTTTTCATGCTGTTTCATAATTTCTTTCATCTTCTGTTGTTCAGGAGATAAAAGCTGTTCCATTTGTGTTAAAGCGTTATTTATTTCACTTTCTAATCTTACAATTGATTCTCTACATTGTTGTTTACTTTCTTCAAATGCTTGTAATTGAGCAAGTAAACGAGGATTTCGTAATTGACTAACTTGAGATCTTAACATATGTTTTTTAGATTTTAATCCAGCTAAATCTCTATTTAAGATAGAAATTTCTTTTTGAAATGTGTTTAATTTCTGATCAACATCATTTAATTGTTCACGAAGTTCTTTCTTTAAGTTAGCTGTAGCTTCTAAATCACTAGTGTTTAAGTGAAGTGATTTTTCAAGTTTAATCATTTCACCTTCTAATTCTGCACGTTGTTGACGTAATGTCGTAATTTCTTCTTCATTAGCAGACCTTCTTTCCCGTACATTAGCAATCACTCCTTCATACTCAGCAATATCACTTTCAACTTTTTCTAATTCTTTTAAAGCACCCTTTTCTTGAAATCCAACTCCAGAACGACGAGATTTAAATCCACCACGCATTACTCCAGAAGCTTCTGCTATGTTTCCATCTAAAGTTGACATTTTCACTCTTCCTATACCAACTTTTCTTGCTGCTTGCAAATCATCAACAACTAAAGTGTTACCAAAAACGTATGCAAATGCTTTTTTGTACTTTGAAGGGTAAGAGATTAAGTTTAATGCAAAATCATGTACACCTAAATTTTTCTTTAAAGGTTTATCAGCAGCAGTAATTTCACGATATTTAATTTTGTTTAATGGAACAAAAGAAGCAGAACCTGCTCTTTTTTCTTTTAAGAATCTGATACATTCCGCAGCAGTTTTATCAGAATCAACAACCAAATTGTTCATTCTTCCTCCGGCAGCAGTTTCCAGTGCTGGAGCATACTTCTTGTTTACTTGCCCAAGTTCTGCAATCGTACCATGAACACCAGGAAATTTTCTCTTATTTTCAATAATTGTATTAACTGCAAAATTACTTGATAAAGAAGCTTGCATTGAAGCTGTCTTTGCATTTAACTGTGCACGTTTTTCTTGTAAATCTTCTAATTTTCTTCGTGCATTTCCAACCTGTGCAGCAAAACCACTATCTTGTTCTAAACATTTGTTTAATCTTAATGTTGCTTGAGTAAAATTTTTCTTAAACTGTTGTAATTCTCTAACTTGACCTTTATGTTCCTGTGCAACTTCTTTAACTTTTGCGATACGTTCATCAATAGTTTGAACCTGATATTCTAATTTATCTTTTTCACGTAAAAGTTCTTGCTGTTGTTGTCTAACTTTTTGAACTTCATCTTGTTTAACTTCAATTAATTTATCTTTAATTTCAAGATCTTCTTCTAAAGCTTGTGAAGATTCAATTTTATTTTTCTTCTTAAAATCAGCAATCTTTTTTTCATATTCTTTCAAATCTCGCTGTTTGTTTAACAATTCCTGTTTCTGTTTTTTACGTTGTTGTTGTAATGCATCAGATTTAGCTGCTAATTCTTTACTTTCTTCTTCAAATTGATCTTTTCTTAATTGAATTTTATTAATTTCATCTTTTAATGTAGAAATTCTAGTTTTATTTTGTGCAAGAGAAATTTTTAATTCTTCTAAATCTCGGTGAACTTTTAATTGTTCTTTTTCTCCCTGTTGTTCAATTTTTTTGTTTAATGCATCAGATTTATCTTTTGCAATAACAACTTGTTTTTTTAATCCAGCTATTTTTTCTTCAGCTGCTTGCAACTTTTTTTTATGTTCATTAACTTGACTTTCAAACTTTTTGTTTAATCTTTGTTGTTCAGTTAATTTTGTGTGTACTAATGTCGCTTTATGAGAATCAATAGAATCTTGTAATTCTTTAAATTTCAATGCTTGATCACGATCTTTCTTTAATTCTTTCAAATAAGTTTTACGTTCTTTTAAAATAATATGCGCATTGTTAAGTTTATCTTCAACTTTGTTTAATTCTAACATTGCTTTATGTTTTTTATCTTCATATACAGATACATCGCTTATCTGTTCAAGAATTTTCCTTCTTTCATTACCAGAAATATCAACAAATTTAGTTATTGAACCTTGAAGAATAATATTATAACCATCAGGATTAATTTTTGCTATACCTAACGTGTCAAGAACTTCACCTCTTGTTCTTTTCTTTCCATTAATTTTGTAAACACTGTTACCTTTTTTTGTTATTGCTCTATTAATTATTACTTCTTTACCATCAGTTGGAAATATTTTACTTTTGTTATCAAAAGCAATTTCAACATAAGCTTGTGAACCAGGTTTAGCTCTTTTCCCACCGTTAAATATTAAGTTAGCAGCTTTCTCAGCACGTAAAGATTTAGATGATAATCTTCCTAAAACGAAACAAATAGCGTCTCCTATGTTCGATTTACCACTACCGTTAGGTCCTAATATACAGTTATACTCTCCATCAAATGGAATTTCAGTTTTATGAGCAAAACTTTTGAAACCGTGAATGGTAATTCTGTTAATTCTAGTCATTAAAAATTCCCTCTTTGCACCTAGAACTGTTTTATTTTGAATTTATAAAGCTTGCGGAATCACAAAATATCGTTTCAAGCTTCAAAATTGAAAATCTGTATCGAGCACATCTGAATGCCCATCCTGCATTGGTTTATATTTCACCCTTTTCTTTTCAAGTTTAGGAAAGGTTTGTGTTATATGATGTTCAAGAACTTCAGGAGGAAGAAAGCTAGAATCATAAACACATACTAAAGAAGAGATATCATTTCTAAACTCATCAATTCCTGCCTTTAAAACAGAAGTTGTAGCCATTACTCTCGGCAAAAATGCATGCTTTCGTTCTAATCTTGCCCATAAAGGTTCAAAAATCCCCATTTGAGCATCATCATCAAATGTTACTAAATGTCGTTTATGAACTTCAACAATACCCCTTTCTCTGGGAGAATATGTACCTAATGCAAGATCTTTTAATGAATCACCACCAATATGATACCCATAAAATTCTGCAACATCACCTGCAAAATCCCTTAATCTTTTTTCATTATCACTTAAAGGACTTTCAATAGGTGCATTCCCATACAACAAATTCCAAGGGTGCATAGTTCTTAATGCTTGCATTACAGATCCAAACTGAAAGAATTATTTAAAGACTTTGTAACTATACTTTATTTTTCCTCAATTAACTCTAATGTCCCCTGATCATAAGTTAATGATAACTTTGCATCTCCTTCATCATATAAAGCTAAGCCGTTAGTATCTGAAGTGGTTGTGTCGAGTTCAAATGTTCCATTACTATTCGAATCTCCTAAAAGTTTTTCTAGTAACACATAATGTTCTGCTTGTTCTGATAAACCAGCTAACTCTGCTATCTCATATGCAGATTTATAATTCTCATTTCCTTCATGATATTCAAAGGCTCTGAAAGCAACTTCTTCAGCTTTGTCTTTTAATCCTGCTTTAGTTAAAACATTGATCGCTTCTCTATAAAATTTTCTTTCAGCATAAACTTGGCTAGCTTCTTCTACTAAACCAGCCTCTAACAATATGGGAGCAGTGAGAGATACTTGTCTATGTTTTTTATGTAATTCCATAACTCTTTCTAAGTCTCCAGTTGCATTAGCACATTGTGCTGCTGAGACATAATCTTTAGCCTGTTCATATAATTCACTGGCTTGAACTTTTAATCCTGCTAAACTAGCGTATTTAGCAGCATCTGCTAAATTGTCTTCATTAAAAAAACGATTCATTCCTTCTAAGAAGATTACTCTCTTCTGAAGAGGATCTTCAACTAATTCAGAAGCACAATAATAACCACCATCCTGTTTGTGCAAGTCTATTGCTCGTTCGGTTAAAAAAGCATGTTCTGCAATTAATGCAGCTCCAAATAAATTTCCAGCATTAACTTGTAATTCAATTGCTTCTTCAAATCTTTCTAAATCATCGAGTATCGAAGCTGCTTTAGCAATATTGTTTATTTCAAGACAGATATCTAAGGCTTCTTCTAAATCTCCCATATCTTCTAGAATTCGGATGGCTTTATCTGGACTTCCTGCTAACTGATACATCCGAGCTGCTCTTTCTTTCTGACCAGCTTTTTCTGCGTATTTCGCTGCAGATTCAAATTCTTCAACTTGTTCACATAATCCACTAGCACGATCATAAAGTTCAAGTTTGCTAGCGAACATAGCTGCTACTAAAAAATTCCCTTTCTTTTCATTGTAATCTAATCCTTCTTCTCTTAGATTCTGAGCAAGTTCTGTTAAATAGTTTCTTTCAGCAACCTCTACAGCTCGGAAATAATTTTTATTTCTAACATATATTTCAATAGTTTCATCAACCATACCTAATTCAGAAGTTAATCTGGTTGCAGAAGTGTAGTCATCAGCTTTTTCAAAGATTTTTACTGCTCTTAATACAAGTTGTTGAGGAATAGAAGAATCTGTTTCTAATAAAAGTTTTTTAATAACTTTTGCTCTACCAAGATCACTTGCACAGTTAGCTAAGACATCTTCTAATTTAGGATTATCAGGTTCTTTCTTTCCGAAAAAAGGCAATCTAAGTTTCATTCTAAATCCTCAATTAGCGCTAATCCATTTTCTTCATAGCCCAAAGATAATTCTCCACCTTCTACATTAACAGGAGAAATAGATAATGCTCCTGCATTCATTCTAAGCTTTTCTCTGTACTGCATTAAAAAATTTAAACGACTTTCAATAGGTTGAGCTGCATCTACAAATAGATCTAATTCCTGCATTGTTTGATATATTAGTGGATTACTTATTGCAGTCACACAAATTAGTGTTTTATATTCATCAAATAATTTGTCTGGCAAGTATCTAAATATATTACTATAATCAATAGGATCTTCAGCAGCATCTTCAATTAATCTTTCAACATGTTTCTTTGTCATCATTCCAGCCGCATTATCATTCTTTTTGACAATATCAAGAACAGCTAACGGACCATTTACAAAAATACCATTAATTAATTGATCAAAATATGGTGCAGTTAATAAAGGAAAATTTCGCAGTGTTTTATCAGCATATTTTACACTTTTACTAATTTGACTAATTAATTTTTCATAATGAGGTTTAATCATAGCAAAATAGTTTTCCTTTTCAGAATCTAAAATCCCTTCTCCAACAATTGCCCCATAACAATGTTCAGGATCTAAAAGATCAATTATTTCCTCAGCAAAAAAAATCCTAGCTCCTGAAGAAATAGGAAATTTTGGCAAGTTTTTAAATGTAGAGTACAATCTTGAAGTTACATCTCTACGAGTCTTCTTTGACCTTATATAGCGCGCAAAATTAATTTTATATATAGGATTCATTACCTCTACACCTAAAAATAATCCTTCCTTTAAACTTTCTGTTACAAGTTTAAGAACAACATGAGCAGCATTAACTTTAGTTTCTTCATAATTCCGTTCAATAACAAAATCATTTACTCTTGCTTCTAAATCAGTAATTCGTTCTTTGATAATACTATTATTTTCTGAATATGTATTACAACTCTCTAATAGTTCGTTTAGTCCAGTAGTTTTAAGCGTCATTCTTCCACCATCTTCTTCGCTTTTTTCTTAGCTAACTTATGTGCAATATGTAACGGTTCAGGCATTTTATGTGGAAATCTTACTGAATCTTTTACTAATTGTAATGCAGATCCTAAAGACATTAAATGTCCAGGTGAAATATAAATCTCATTAGCATGTTCTCTAGTTGTTATAGCAAAACCAACAATTTCATTTTCAAACATAATTTTTCCATTCTCAATATTCCCAACATTATTGTTAGTTACAACACCCAATGTAGGAATTTGTAAAGCTAAACCTAAATGTGAAGCTAAACCAAATTTTCTAGGATGGTTAATTCCATTCCCATGAACAAATAATACATCTGGCTCTTCAGATAACTCATTAAATGCTTCAATTATAGCAGGCATAACTCTGTAAGCTAAATATTCTGAACGCGAAGGTAATGGATTATCTAAAAGAAATGTTTTCTTTTCAACAATTTCAAAAGAAGGATATTTACA
Organism: Candidatus Woesearchaeota archaeon; assembly: GCA_018657475.1. Taxonomy (GTDB): domain Archaea; phylum Nanobdellota; class Nanobdellia; order Woesearchaeales; family GW2011-AR9; genus JABHXC01. The sequence goes on along the minus strand of JABHXC010000022.1, from coordinate 17,269 downwards.
AACAACTACTGCAGCTAATATTTTATCACCAACTGGAAAATAATCAGCCCCTCCAACAGTTTTAACTTGTGTAAAACTATCTCTAAGAACGACTTTACTAGCCAGCTTCAATTGCTCTTTTTTAAGTTCAATAATGTCCATAGTTCACCAGTTTTAAACAATATACCACAATAAAAGCCATTTATAAACTTTTTGTAGTGTTCTTACTAATTAGTGAATAAACAACAAGCAATTATAAAGACATAAAAAACAAAATTAACCACACTCAACATTTATAAACCTAAAATAATTCTATTCCTTGTTATGAACAAAAGAGGTATCTCACCAGTAATTGCTACGCTGTTACTAATTTCTTTTGCAGTAGCTATTGGAGTTGTAGTTATGACTTTTGGTAAAGCACAAGTTGAAACTCAAGCTCAATGTCCATTAAACATTGGACTAAAACTTTCTGTAATAAGTGGGCAAAAACAAATATGTTTTGATTCTTCATCAAATCAAATTAAGTTTACAATAGAGAACGGTGCAAATATTGCAGTGGATAGATTAGTAGCAAATATTATTGGAACAGAAAAAGCAGAAACTATTGAAATCAACAATGCTAAAATGGAAAAAGTAGGAAGCTATGTAGGCAAAGTTTCTTACAATGTTCAAGAATCAGGAGAGATTAGACAAATTAAGTTAACTCCAGCAATAACTTTGTACGATGAACAACAAGTATGTATTGAAAAGGCGTTAACTATTGAAAAAGTTCCTAACTGTTAAAAGGAAACTTTATAAGATAAAATAATTTAGGTGAAAATGTGATAATCTTTGGTGTTGACATTCCTTTAATTGAAATAATCATAGCTTTAGGAATAATTCAAATTCTTGTTTTAGTTGAAGCTGCAGTTGTCATCATTCTTTTAATTAAACATATGAACCAATCTAAGAAACAAAGTGAATTAATGAATAATCTATCTAAAACATTAGTTGAGATTAAAAGACTAGAAATTAAAGAGTTAGATAAATTGAGAAAGAAATGAACATTATTTTCTTATAATAAAAAAATTTACATAAATATTAAATAATCTGAACCCTTATAGTAGAAACAGTGGATATAAATACAAATATGGATAGAAGAACTTTTTTAATGGGCGGATTAGTAGCTCTTGTTTTTGGTATGGATGAACAAACACCAAATAGTTCAGAGATACCTGTTTCAGAAATTACTTCACCTTGGACTTTTATGAACCACATTAAACCCTCATATGAAAATGTTGAAGATATACGTGCAAGATGTATTGAAATAGGTCCACTAATTTCTCACAGTCCCAATGATCCTTTAATTCACTTACAAGAACAAGGAAGCCGAAATAGGTTAATGCGATTTGTGCAAGATTCCGGAAGAACCCTAGTAACTGATCCTCAACTAATACAAGTTACTGCTCAGCTTTATGGGACACCCTTAGACTATTTAGTTGGACAAGCTTTTACTGAATATGCAAGTGGTGCTCGTAATTTTTTACATGAAACTATCTCAGAATTGCCGTTACAAGATCTTACTTTTACTTTAGGAGATTCTGACTATGCAGGAAAAGCGTTTATTACTAATGGGGTCCATATGGTCCATGAGTTCACTTACTTAATTTCAACAGATGGAAATGAAGAGAGAATTACTATTACTAGACTTAAAGAAAATCGAGGTCATGGTTCTGTGAGAGATAATGAAAATAATTATTTTATTGCATTAGTTGCAGGAGAAGGGTCATTAAATGCACCATTTTCGGAGACACTTCATCTTGCAACAAGAGATGTTTTTAGAGATTATGTTACAGAAGTTGGTTCTACTGTAGCTTATCTTGCCGATGAAACTTTTGTTGAAGCAGCTGCTGCAGAAATTGCTCAGCAATATGTTAAGCAACAATCAATTCCCGGTGGAGAGGAACATGTTCTTGCTGCTTTTGAGAATATGGTGAATGCTGGCCCTATTTATCGCCATGTTCCAGAAGCTAGAGAATTGATCCAAGATAGGGGATTACATGCAGTTACCAATATGTATTTACAAAATCCAGAAGAGTTTATGAGTTTATTATCATCCTAAAAGTTTATTCCGAATCCCAATGAACACCCAAACTTAAAAAATGTGCATTGTCCTGACGATAAAATGTGTTTGGACTCCAAAATCTTTTTGGTTCAAAAGTGTATCTCATGATCATATCTGAATTTTGTGTCATTGGCATCTCAATTTCAACCGATCCTCCAACTCCAACAATAGTTTCATCAAAAAGAATACTACCATCTTTTCTTAATCCAGCTTCAATTCTTCCACTAATCTCTACACCATTTTCTCCAACAGAAATATTTCTAAAACCAAATTCTGCAGCAAATGAAGCTTCAGGAAAATAACCTCCACGAATCCCACCACTAATTATTCCATCTCTAAAAGGATAATTCATCTTTAATTCTAAAATTGGACCAGGAACACCAAGATATCCATTAATTTGTGGTACCCACTGAGGCAAAGCTATCGGATCATCATCCCCGGTGATTAAATAATTAATAATATTATAAGCAGCCGCAATACTATGAGGATCTAAACCATTAAGAATAGCTACTCCTAATTGAGAATCTCTTGGAGATTCATTATTTTGTATAATCCCCCTAACTTCAGTAATTATTTCGTCCATCTCTCCCTGGCTTAAATCAGGATTTCTAGGACCATGAATAGATGTATTTATTTGCAATTCCCTACTATAAACATCTGCATCATTCTCATAATCTCCTTCATTTACTTCTTGATTAATGTTAGATAATACCATCCTAGTAATATCACTGTGATAAATAATATAACTTAATGAATCTTGTAAACTTAGCCCATTCTGTATAGAATCCTCTAAAATTCTTTCGGCCAACAAACTATTTCTTAACAATCCAGAACCACTTACTGCCATTGCCTCTTCCCCTAATATAGCATTTCTATCACCTCTATTATTAAAATGACTATATTGTATTAATTCATTTCTATGAATAGATCCATCTAAAAAATAGATTTCACTTAAATCAAGATGGTTATCATTAAAACCAATATTTCTATATTGGAATAAGTGTCCAAATTCATGATTAATTGTAGCTAAAATTAAAGTAGCATAAGTATCTAATCCCAAATAACCAGTTCTTTCTAGAACACCTAAAACTCCATCATCTTCTGGTTGTAGAAAACTCATCCCAAATTGTAATAATGAGTTGGAAGAATCCCCTATATCTGTTAACATCTCCTGGCTAACACTAAAATCACCAAGAGGAAAATCAACTGTGAGTCTTAATTCAAGAGATTCATTATTATCATTTACGTCTGTTAAAACCTGAGTTTCTTGAGTTTGAGAGATAGGGATTACTGCTTCTTCTAAATCCTGAGCTTGAGAAGCAAAAGGACTAGCTAAGGTTAAAGCAACTGCCAAGTTCCGAATAAATCTTCTCATAGGAGAATTGTTAATTAACAGTTTATAAATTTTTTGGAGGGTTTATCGCTTAATAGTGACAACAAAGAGGTTAAACTATGTGTGTTTTATACTAAAAATAACATCTTCAACTATTTGTTGATTCTATAAATCCCTCCTCCAAATATTTAAATACTCTAAATCGATCATTTAAATGTTTATGTACATAGAAAAAAGAGGATTCTTTGTAATGTTTGTAGTTTTAGCTATGATAGTAGTTATTTCTGGATTTTTGTTTTTAGAAGGAGGGATCACAGGAGCAGTTGTTAGTGAAGAGATCACAATAAGTGTTCCCATAGAAAATATTACAAATAACAAATCTATAGAAATTGTTAATGACACAACAGTTGAGAATACAACAATTGTTTTACCAAATGATTTTTTAAAAGACAATCTAATATTAAATGATACAACAAAAGATTTTTTAGATAATGTAGAGATTGATTTAACTCCACAATTTAATTTAGGCCTACAAATTGATGCAAATTCCACACAATGTGGTTATGTTAATGAGAGTATTACATTAACAACTAATGTTAATTCCAGCGGAACATGTTTTAATATTAATGTTTCTGATACGACATTAGATTGTGCAGGTTATAACATTAATTATTCTACTGCAGGAGTATTTGGATATGGTATAAATAATACTGGTTTCAGTAATGTTACTATTAAGAATTGCAATATTTTTGAAGAAAATATTACAACCAGTTCTAAACATGCAATATTTTATTCTAACTCAGTTAATGGAACTATACAAAACAATACCATTATTAATGAAGGCAGTACTAGTAATCTTAGTAATGGAATTAGATTTAATTTTGTTAATAATACATTAGTAATCGATAATGTGATTAACATTACAAGCGAATACAATAATGCAGTTCATTTATCGGATTCCTATTCCAACAACCTAACAAGTAATATTATTACTGGGAATCATACTTTTGTTTTTACCGGTACTGTTGCCATACCTATGGATGGGATTTACCTAGATGATTCAGACTCATCTATCATCAACCATAACCAGATAACTATGTATGGCAATTATGAAAATGGTGCACTAGACTTAATTTCAACATTCTATACATTAATAGATAACAATACGATTATCACATATGGAAATACCTCGCATGGTATAGATGGTAGTTTATCTCGTTACAACAATATAACTAATAATAATATCACTACTTATGGAGATTTTTCTGCTGGTGTTTTACCAGGATTATTATCCCATTATTATAATATGATTAACAATACTATTACTTCTTATGAATATTACGCACTAGATAGTGCTGCTAGTTGGAATCACGCCATAAATTTTAATTCAATTAGAGGATATTCAAATACTTTTGACGCAATCAGACTTGCAGCAGGAAATTTTACTGGCAATAACATTTCTACAAATGGGAGTTCAGCATATGGATTAACTATCTCTACTTCACTGCACAGTTATTTTTGGAACAATTCTTTCAACACTACTAATGCACCATTTTATTTTGATCCAAATGTAGATTATTCCAATTATAACCATACAATAGACACAACTAACACGTATCAAGAAGAATCAATTTATTATCTTTTCGAAAATTACTCTGATATAATTGAAAATACTGAAAATATTAGTTTTTTAGCAATTATAAACTCAAGCAATATTAATGTTACAAATGTTACATTTGATAAACAAGGAATAAAGTTAATAGTAACAGACAATATAATTATTGAAAATAGTAGTGTTTTAGGATTACCAAAAGTGAGCATATCTATTTTAAACACAAGTTATGCAATAATAAGAAATAACAATATTTCAAATTCAGGAGAAAGTGGGGTTAATGTTACTAAAAGTAGTAACAATAATTTTGAAAGTAACTATCTTTTTAACAATTCTATTGGTTATTATATTGGAGAAAACAGTCAAAACAATAATTTTACCAATGAACAAATAATTAACCATTCTCGAGGAATTTTAATCGATGCTCTTGTAACAACTATCTCTGACAACACATTTGAAAATCCCACATTTCAAGATAATACTTTTGATGTTTATATTGAAAACACAGTTGGCAGTATTTCTTTTGTTAATTATACTGTTAATACAAGTAAATTTATAGTTAATGATTTAATGCAAGTTTTTTATAAATGGTATGTTGATGTTAATGTAACTGATACTTCTCAAAACGCCTTAGCAAACGCGACTGTAAAGGCTTACAATTCAATTGGCGATCTTGAAGACACAATACTAACTAATTCTTCAGGATTATCAAGATTAAAAATTACAGAGTATTATACATATAATAATGTAACTTATTATATTGTTCCAGCAGAAATTACTGCTAGTAAAGCAAATTATACACAAAACAATACTTCTGTAAACCTATTAAATCTCACTTATGCACAAGCAAATCTTACTCTTACTGCAATTAATTGTGGGGCTACTTTAACAAATGATTTTAATTTTGGAAATAACTACAATTGTAATAACGCATTTATTATAGGTACAGATGGAATTACTATTAATGGTAATGGTTATAACCTTACAGGAGATAATTCTGGAAATGGAATTAATTCAAGTGGAAGAGTAAATGTTAGTGTCATCAATTTAGAAATAAGCAATTTTACACAAGGTATTTATTTTTATAATACTAACAATTCTAATCTCAGTGGAGTTACCATAATCAACAACACAGATGGGGTTATTTTTAACAATTCAAATAATAGTAAAGTTTTAGATGGTATATTCAATAATAATACTTTTGATATCTATGTGAATGGTAACACATCAAATTATTTAATTAATTACACTGGAGATTTAAACAATATTACTACCGAAAATGATGCACAAGTATTTTCACAGTGGTATGTTACCGTTAATGCCAATTATACTGATAATGATGGAAACGTCAAGAATCTACCCGGTGCTGAAGCATCTGGTTATTTTAACAGTTCAGGAATTTTAGATTACACTCAATCAACAGATAGTAATGGTCAAGCAAGATTACTGTTATCAGAATTAAAGAAAAATAGTACTGGAACATATTATTTAACTCCACACAATGTTACACTTTCTTTTTCTACCATCCCTGGAACAGACATAAATTCTACTTCAATTAATTTAACTCAAACTAATAACACCAATGTTAGTATGAATCTAGATTTAGATTGTTTTGTTCCATATACGGATATGCAAATTTATGAAGATACTACTTTTTGTCCAGGGTCTTTCACTGCCCATAGTATTTATTTACAACTAAATTCATCTTTAACTTGTGTCAATACAGTTTTAAGTCAAGAACAGCAGAGCATCAGGTATTCTCGTTTTGGAATTTATTCTGGTGGAAATTATAACAATGCAATCACTGGATGTAACTTAAGTGATTACAAAGGTGGTGGGATTTTTATAAATAGTGGAGGAAATGTTACAATTAGTAATGTTAATGTTGAAACATCAGCTGATAGTAATTCTCTTGGAATTAAAGTTACTGGAACAACTGGAAATTTCTTGCTAGAAAATTCAAATATGGTTAGTTATAGTGATGTCTCACTTGTAGATTTGTCTGGTGTTGAAGGAGTTAATATAACTAATAATAGTTTTGAAAAATCAGTAACTTCCGCAGGATCTGGAGAGGGGATTTTACTAAGTAATGTAGACAATGGTGTTATTTCAAACAATAGTTTCAACAGATTAAACCGTGCAATATGGTTACACAGTTCAAGTACTTCAAACAATTTTTATTATAATAATTTTTCAAATAATACTTATCATTATTACTATTACAACCAAACCGGAGGAGGTAATGAATTCAACACCTCAGTAGCAGGCTACCCACAAGGTAATGCCTATGCTGATTATTGTGATATGGGAACAGATGAAAACGGAGATGGTTATGCTGATAATACTTCAGCAGCAGATGAGTGGCCCTACTCAGAAAACATTTCTTCAAAAATCTTCGATCCAACTAATGACAACGCTGGAGTTATAGATTACGGTCCTTTAATCCAAGAATGTCCAGCTGCAGTAGTTTTCCTAGGTAGCACAAGTTCTAGTGGATCATCATCCACAGATTCAGGAAGTGGAGGTAGTTTACCCCCAGCAGCATCTGCACCATCTACTGCAACAACAGCTAATCCGTCAAGTTTCTACTCTCCCAGTGATGCAAAAAAGTTCCTTACATCACAATCTGAAGTTGACTTTGACCAGTTTGGTACAAAAATAAAATTTACTTTGGAAAATACTGGAGATAAAACAATGTTATTGTTACCACAACTTTTACAAGATTATGACGATCCATTTTTTATCATCACTAGAAAAACTTTAGGTTTTGAAGATTCATTGTTTGATCAAATGTCAGGAATGGCATATTCAGAAAACACTATCTCTGGTAGATTATTAAACGCAAGAATCAAAAATGATGAAAGAATTGTTCTTGAACCGGGAGAAAAGAAAGAAACAGTTATTGAAATTGATGAAGATTTCAAAATCCCTAGACAGATTAAAGTTCAATTCACAACTTTGGGAGAAGTGGTGTATGAAGAAGAAGTCCAACAGAAAGCATTTTCTGGTACAGCCATAGATTTAGATTCAGAAAACAATTTAATGGACCTTTATGTTGTTATTGTTCCTCTAACTGAAGAATTAGAAGAGTATTATGCTGGTAATGGAATTACAGGAGCAGCAGTAGCGGAGCCTCCTAAAAAGTCTGATGAATATTTCTTAGAATTTACAATTAATCAAGACGGTTCTTCTTTTGGAGATTTGTATGGCCCGTACAAAATTAAAGAAGATCAAAGTTTAGTTTTTGCTCAACAATTAAAATATAACTCAGAAAAATATTCTGGAACTAACACAGTTCAAACAAAAATTTATCGTGGTGGAGATGTTATTGTTGAAGATGAATTTGAAATGAACTTCGGTTCTGGTAAAAAAACCAGCAAATTTAGCGGATTCTTAATAATACTTCCATTTATCCTAGCTTTAGTACTATTAAGTATAATCTTATTCAGAAGAACTAAACATTTGAATGAAAAGTTATAAAAAAGTTATTGACTAAACTTCATTTCTACGGACCTGTAGCCTAGTGGATAGGGCACAACCCTCCTAAGGTTGGGATCGGGGGTTCAAACAGATCTCCCAGATCTGGTAGGGGGATTCGCGGTCAACTGCGTTCCCGCTCATAAATCTGAGAATCTTTGAAAGTCCTCCCAGGTCCGCTTTTTTTAACAAAAGTTTTAAATACTATATCTTGCTATAGCCCACTATGGCGACAACAATCCAAGTTAGTCAAGAGTTAGTTCAAGAATTAAAGAAAAGAAAATTCACAGATAGTGAAAGCTACGAAGAGGTCATTTGGGATCTAATTGAAGACACACAAGAATTAAGTAAACAAACTAAAAAAGATATTTCACAATCAATTAAAGAGATTGAAAGAGGCGAATTCTACACTCTTGAAGAAGTTAAGAAAAGATTGGGGTTATAAGTGGTATTTTTGTATCAAATTATTTTTTCTAAAAAATCTGAAAAACAACTAAGCAAGCTTGAAAAAGATATTCAAAAAAGAATTGTTGGCGTTTTAGAAAGAATTAAAATAAGACCTCATTCTTATGTAAAAAATCTTATAGGAAAATCATTTTCTCGATTAAGAGTAGGAGATTATAGAATCATTTTAAGTATAGACAATAATAAATTAATAATCTTCGTTATTGAATTAGGTCATAGAAAGAAAATCTATAAGAACAAACTATAGTTTCCAGTATAACAATCAATTAAAAGCATTTCATTCATAGAGTTAACATGCCAACGTTCTCGCTAATCATACCTGCCCATAATGAAGAGCAATATATTAGTGACACATTGTTAAGTATTAAACAACAATCATTTGCCGACCATGAAACTATTGTAGTTACAAACGGCTGTACAGATAAAACAGAAAATTTAGTTAAACAACAACCTTGGGTAAAACATTTCAATTCTGTAAAACCACATGTTAGCCGAGCAAGAAATTATGGTGCTGGAAAAGCAAAAGGAGACATTTTAGTTTTTCTTGACGCAGATACACTACTGCCTAAAAATGCATTACAAACAATCCACAACCAGTTTACTAAAAAGTTCAGTGTTGCAACAACTAAAGTAACACCTGACATTTCTAAGAATAAATACAAGTTCGCTATGTGGTTCAAGAATTTTTATAATTCTACTGGTTTCTATAAAGGTTGTAGTGGTGTTTTAATTTGTAGAAAAAAAGATTTTGATTTAGTAAACGGTTATAACCCAGAGATTATAGTTAAAGAGCATAAAGAACTAACAAACAAATTATTAAGTCATGGTAAGTACCAATGTGTAAACACAAAAGCTGTTACCTCAATGAGAAGATTTGAAAAATGGGGTTTAACAAAAGCCACTACATTTTGGATTAAACAATGGGGCAAAAATTTAGTTAGTAACGTTAAAGATACTGACTATGAAAGAATACGTTAACAAGTAAGAGAACTTTCTAAATCAGAACCACAAACCAACTTATCATTAACAATTTCAAAAGAGTTTATTGTAGGATCATCTACAAGTTCTTTACAACAAACACTCCTTGCAATGTTATTAACAAAACCAGCAAAATTGTCTTCAACAATGTCTAAATTATTTTGACAGATAGATAACCTATCATTAAGTTTGACAGTTTCTTCCTCAACTTTTTCTTTAACCTGAGAAATTTTATCACTTTCAATTTTAAGAAGTTGTTCATTGAGTAAATCTGTTTCTTGCTTAAATTTCTGTGAATTAAGTAAATATTTTTCTCTCTCATTCATACAAATTTTTAGTTCATCCTTGTTTTCAGAAGCTTGTTTTTGTAAAACATCAACTAACTTTTCCTGTCCTAATAAGTTTGCTTTTAAACTAACAAGAGAACTTTCTAAAGTATTAACTTGTTGCCCATAAGTTTCTAAAGAATAATTTGTTTCTTTAACATTCTGATAAACTGTATAACCTACAATACCTGGCTTAACAACAAATGCTACTAAAAAAATCAAGAATAACACTAAAATGAGGTACTGCCAATGAAACCACTTAACATCCTTCTTTTTTTCCATTTATAGGTTAAATATTAAACAAAGATATAAGTATTTCCAGAGTAGAAACTATTATAAGTTATAGTTCACACAATTTACAGATATGATAATTACTATCTCAGGTAATCCTGGCAGTGGAAAAAGTACTGTTGCTAAACTACTACAAAAAAAGCTGAATGCAGAAAGAGTCTATGCTGGCGGAATGTTTAGAGAACTGGCTAGAGAAAAAAATATAACTTTAAAGGAATTAAATGAAATAACAAAATCAGATCCAGAAATTGATAAAAAAATAGATCTAAAAGTTGCAGCAAAAGCTAGAGAACTCACAAATTCTAGAAAAACAGTTATTGTTGAAGGAAGAACACAATTTCATTTTCTCCCTGAATCAAAAAAGATTTTCATCACAGTTAATCCAGAAGAAGGAGCAAAACGTGTTTGGAAAGATTTACAAGATAAAGCATTACAACAAGAAAGAAATGAAGATTCAGTTAATTCATTAAAAGAAGTCCAAGATAGTGTTAAAAAAAGAGACGCAGAAGATGCAGAAAGATATATGGAATATTACAATATTGACCATAGAAAAAAAAGTAATTATGATTTTATAGTTGATTCAACAACAATTTCTGCTAAAGAAGTAACTGAAAAAATTTTAGAGTTTTTACATGGTTAATTTAATTGAAAGAAACACTTATTTAAAAAGTCAAATTCTTAATGTTATCAGATTACAACCAGAAGATTTTAATTCCATTAAAAAAAATACAACTTTTTTAAATCATTTTAATTTACAATCCAGCGGTCATGACGTTGGAATTGCTTATCTTTTAACTAAAATTCTAAAAAGAGGCTATTTTAAATCTAAAGAAGATCAAGTTTTACCTGAACTTGATATTAAAAATTCTTATGTGGGAGTTTGTGTTGAAGTAAAAAATAATTTATCATACAATGATTTAACCAAAGAAGATTTTAAATTTTCTTTTTCACACATTAAAGACGTTGAAAGTCTCAAAAAAGCAATTATAGATAGATATTCATCTAGCATGCCAAATCTCTCAAAAGAAGAGATATTAAGTTTAGGAATAAGTCTAACAAAACTAAAAATTATTGGAAAACTCTCCAAAGACCATACTACCTCACAAAAAGACTTATAAAGAATATATCTTCTTCTCACACTATGACAGAAACTGTTAAAACACACGATTTTATTGTAGTAGAATATACTGGCAAGTTACAAGATGGTACAGTTTTTGATACTACTATTGCTAAAGTAGCTAAAGATAATGGACTATTTTCAGATAAACATCCGTATAATCCTGCAACTGTTTGTGTTGGTGAAAAACAATTATTACCAGGACTAGATAATGAGTTTATTGATAAGGAGGTAGGTAAAACTTATACTGCAACCTTAACACCAGAACAAGCTTTTGGTAAAAGAGATGTTAAAAATATGAGAATCATGCCTATGGGAGCTTTTAAAGAACATAAAATGACTCCTCAACCAGGTTTACAAATTAATGTTGATGGTCAAATAGGCACAATTACTCGAGTTGCTGGAGGAAGAGTTATTGTTAATTTTAATCACCCATTAGCAGGTAAAGAAGTAATGTACGAGTTTACTATCCAAAAAAAGATTACTCAAAAAAATGAACAAATCAGTAAATTTCTTAATAGAACATTACGTATTCCAGAAGATAAAATAACAGTTGAAGTTAAAGAAGATAAAGCAAAAGTAAGTTTACCAATGCCACTTCCCGCTCCTGTTCTTGAAGTGTTAACAAAAAAGTTGCAAGAAGTTACTGGAATAAAAGAAGTAGAATTCCCTACAAAACAATCCAGCTAGTTCACTGGCATAATATTTATATATCCATTCTTTCCCTAAATAAACTGTATTTGGGGTGAAATTTATGTACGAAGAACAAAGAGGAGAATATCAACAACCGAATGGTCAACCTACCATTCAAACGCAAGAAATTTCTCATAAAAAAGCTAATCAAGATTTAGATGATGAATTACAACAATTAATTGCTAGTCAAAAAACCAGGATCAAAGTTGTAGGGTGTGGTGGAGCAGGCAATAATACAATTAATAGAATTTCTGAAGTTGGAGTTAAAGGTATTGAAACTATAGCAATTAATACCGATGCACAAGATTTGTTATACACAAATGCTGAAAAAAAGTTGCTTATTGGAAAAGAGTTAACTCAAGGTTTGGGTGCAGGTTCAAACCCAAAAGTAGGTGAAGCAGCTGCTAAAGAAAATGAGGGTGAACTAAAAAAGTTAATTACTGGTTCAGATATGATCTTTATTACTGCAGGTTTAGGTGGTGGAACTGGAACGGGTTCAGCACCGTTCATGGCAGCTTTGGCAAAAAAAATGGGTATTCTTAGTGTGGGTATTGTTACAATTCCGTTTACTATGGAAGGATCCCATCGGTTTGAGAATGCAATTACTGGCTTAGAAAGAATGGAACAATCTGTTAATACCTTAATTGTTATTCCTAACGAAAAATTGTTAGAGTTAGCTCCACATTTACCTTTACAGACTGCATTTAAAGTTGCAGATGAAATTTTAACTAATGCTGTTAAAGGTGTCGCTGAGTTAGTAACAAAAGCAGGATTGGTAAATTTAGACTTTGCTGACGTTAAAGCTATTATGAGTGAAGGTGGCGTGGCAATGATTGGTGTTGGAGAATCAGATTCTGAACATAGAGCTTCTGAATCTGTACAAAAAGCATTAGAGAATCCTTTAATTGACGTTGACATCTCTGACGCTACAGGTGCTTTGATCAACATTTCTGGAGGAGATTCACTTACTTTAGATGATTCTAGACAAATTGTTGAAGCAGTCGCTGAAAGACTTGATCCAAAAGCAAAGATTATTTGGGGAGCTCAAATCTATAAAGATCTTGAAAAAACAATAAGAACAATGTTAATTGTAACAGGAGTTAATTCTGAACAAATCTTTGGAGAAGGTCATCAACTGTTCACTCAAAGACAACAAGCTATGGAATCCGAGCTTGGGATCGACATTGTTAATTAAGTAAGCAAAACCTTTATAAAGCAACTTCAGGTTTTGAAGCTTATTCATGGAACAACCACAAAAACGTAGCCGAATCAAAAAGTTTTTTAAAGAAACAGTCAGAGTTATGCGTATTCTCAAGAAACCTTCTAGGGAAGAGTATAAAAATCTGGTAAAGGTTACAGGTTTGGGAATTGCAATTGTAGGGATCATCGGTTTTGCCATTTTTATGGTTAAATTGATTGTTCAAGAAGTGTTACTAAAATGAGCCAAATATACAGTATAAGAACAGCAGCGAACAGAGAAGATCAAGTAGTTGATTATCTAATAGCTAAGCTAGAACGTGCTACAAAAGTTCAAGTTTATTCAGTTATCCGTCCACATGGAATGAGAGGTTACATTTTTATCGAAGTAGCTTCTAAAAGTGATGCAGAAATGGCAGTTCAAGGTGTTCCTTATGCAAGAGGTATTCTTCCAACAGAAATTCCTTATCCAGAAATTGAACATATGTTACAACAAGTAAAAGTTGAAATGAACATTCAAAAAGGAGATATTGTTGAAATCATCTCTGGTCCTTTCAAAAGAGAAAACGCAAAAGTTATGCGATTAAATAAACAAAAAGAAGATATTGTTGTAGAATTGTTAGAAGCGGCAGTACCAATTCCAATTACTGTTAAAATGGATGCTGTAAAAGTTATCCGCCGTGAAGACAGTGATGACGAATAAACCACAGCATTTTTAAACCATAAAGATTTCTTTCTAATAAAAATTGAGGTAAATATGATGGGAAATTGTAAAAAATGTATGGGTTCAACAAAATTAATTCTTGGCGCATTACTTTTGTTAAATGCTTTTGTTTGGCCAAGATGGAATGATTTAACAGGTTGGATTGCTTGGGTCGCAGTATTAATGACAATTGGTGGATTCTTAATGTTAGTAATGCCAAATAAATGCAAAGGATGTAACGCTTCATGTGCTCCAGCACCTGTAGTTAAAAAAACTGCTAAGAAAAAAGCTACACGAAAAAGACGTTAATTCTTTTTTTCTTTTTTTCTATAATTTTCAATTCTAAAAGAAATCATTATAAACAAAAATATTATACTTAACATATGAAAAAAGTATTACTTCTATTATTAATCACAATTCTTATCATTGGCTGTTCTGAACAAATTAATTACAATGAAAATGTTGAATCTACAGAAACTTCTGAAACAACTATAGAAACAGAAGAAACAAATGTTAAAGAAGTAAAAGAAGAATCTATCCCTCCAGGCAGTCCAGCATTTTTCTATAGAACTGTGTTAAGTGATGAAGCCCATAGACTTCCTGTTAGTGTACAATATACAAATAATGAAGGTGGTGGCTATGCTACAAATATCAGGTGGGAAACTACAGGTAAAGGTGTCATCAGGTACATTCCCGTTGCAGAAAAATTTGATGTTATGAGTACAACAAGTTCAACTTCTTATTCAAAAAGTTCAATTAAACCATTTACTATGAATGGAAAACTTTTCTCAATCACTAGTAGAAGTACAGTAACATCAATTTATGAATTAAATCCTAAAACTGCTGAAACAATAACTCATACAAGTGTACAAGCAAATAATGTTGTTATTGTTGGGGACTATGCTTATTATAGGAAAAAAATAGGTACAGATCTGTATGGTAAAAGAACTGGCGGAGGGCAATTAATGCGCCAAAGTCTTAATGGTGGAATAGCAGAAGAAGTTTTATCATACGAAGATAAAAGTAATAAAGGAGTATTATATGGAGTGGGAGATATTTTAGTTACTTTAGCATATGATATAGAAACCGATACTTATTCAGTAAGATCACATGATAATAATGGTAATGTTAAGAAAACTATAATTAGTGGGATTCCAAGAACAGAGTTTACTACCACTGTAGCTGGAGATGATGCGTTGTATAGAGTAGTTAAAATGAGTAATAAAATATTCCAAATCCATAGATTTCCTTTAGAAGGGGAATCTACTGCAATGGCAGAAGTAGAGTTAGACAATACGGAAAAGGGAATAGCTATAGATGCAGAAGATGGTAAAGTAATGATTGCAACTTATGGTGATAATTCTAAAGTCAATGATGTTAGTTTATATTCAATTGATAGAGGAAATGTTGAACAACTAGAAATAGAATCCTTTGGATCTTCTTCTGCATATGACTATCAGTTTATGTTTTTAGATTGATTTCCAGATAAATCTTTTTCTCGTTGAAATGTCAAATGAGCAACTAAGCCACTTTCAGAAGATTTAAAATATTGAACATTATCGGCATACATATGCATAAAAGAAGTCCCAGTACCTAAATTTGGACCTTGTGCTTCCCTACCTGAAAATTTATAAAAATCTAGTACTGGCTCAAGACCTTCACGATGTCTCTGAACAAATGGAAAAAATTCTGGAGTTAACTCCCCTACTTCATCAATAACTCCAACTTCAACAGTTTCATTATCAATCTTATAAGCAATAACAACTTTCTTTGCAGAATCTTTTTTATTTCCGTGTTGATGAGCATTAAGTACAGCTTCATAAAGTGCAGTAAAAACACTTATTGGATATCCTGCGGCCATTGATTTATTTGCAATATCATCAAGCGCACATTTTATTTCTTTACGATATATATTATCCTCAGAACTAAAATTAAATTCTTTTATGGTATAACTATCAGGAATTTCATAAGTAGGCATTTCAAATTGATCTAAAGAAATAGTTTTTCGCTGTGCCCAAACTTGACGAACAAGTGAATCTACAGAATCAATATCAAAAAGTTCTTGTGCCATTTATTGTAAAAATCAGCGCCATTTATAAATGTTGCTACCCACCAGTTAATAAAACTACCAAATATATCAAAGGGTAATATTAAGCAGATTTATCTTAATTTAACACTTTAGAACCATTTAAAAATTTATCTATGCTTCAAAAGACGAATAGTTCCCACTTTTAAGTGACTACAAAAAGGAAAGATTTATAAATAGAAGTAAAGTAAATTAGATATGGCATTCGATGATGTTAGACTTAAAAATCTTGAAAAAGGTAAAAAATTTGAGGAATATATTCAGAAAGTTCTAGAAAAAGACCCAAGATATGGAGACGTTTTTCTGCACCTTTTAGGTTTAGCTGATGAATTTGAACAAGACCCTTTTTATTCAAAAGATCAATTATTAGTTTTAGGTGGGTTTGGAGTTCTTGCACATATGATCTACACTGAAGGACCAGAAATTGTTCCTTATTGGAGAGGTTCACACGATCTTGATGTAGCATGTGCATCACCATCTGCAACAAAATTTCTAGAAAATCGCTTAGGATCAGAATCACATCAATCACTTTCACTACCTGATAAAAAAAGAATGAAAATTCATGATAGGGGAATTGACGAAGTTTTAGGAAGAGAATCACTTGCAGAAATAGATTTATACTATCCAGATAGATTTCATGACATAATTAGAGTCGCAAACCACGAGTTACAAAAAGAAGATTTTGAAGCAACACAAAATGTTTCTGTGTATGGAGTAAAAATCCCGGCTTACAGACTAGGTGGGCTCATGAGAATGAAATTAGGGATCATTACCGGTGACAATTTACCAAGAAATAAAGATATGATAGATATTATAAATATGTTAGGAGTTTATGAACGCTCACATGTTGAACCAGAAATGATTCTTTTAGGCCTAACAGATCCAAATAAAGATATGCTTATGGATGT